>CANKZE010000017.1 GCA_947488545.1 Bacteroidota bacterium | reverse complement strand
ATGGAGATCCATTTGCAGGCGGTACAGTTACAACATTATACTTAGACAATGTTAAAGTGGGTAATACCGCTCAAGTAACTGCTGCTTTAGGTGGAGTAATTGATGTGACTAAAAACATGTCATTTGATGTAAACTATAATTTTAACGATAAATTATACGCTAATATTAACCCAAGTTCATTCACTAGTGCAACTAACAAAGGGACGTTACAATTACCAAGCTTTGATTTAATTGATGCGGGTGTTTCTTACAAATGGGATTTAGCAAACTCTACAGAATCAGTTAGATTCAGATTGAATGTAAACAACTTATTGGATACAGTATTCATTGCAGAATCTAATTCAAACATTTTTGCTGATGATTTCGTAAGCGGTACTTCAGGTCCAACTTACGCTTCAGCTGGAAGATTATACAACGGAGTGGCTACAGGAAACCAAGTATTCTTCGGATTCGGTAGAACTTGGAACTTCTCATTAAGCTACAATTTCTAATAAGAAAGAAGTAATTTATATATTATTAAAACGGCATTCTGAAAAGAATGCCGTTTTTTTATGCTTTTTTCTTTATATTTGTTATTCAAAAAAATAAAATACACCATGAATTTATACGATATCTTAAGACATTTTCACAAAGGCTGGGCCTATCTAGCTCTATTATTACTAGTTGTAGCCGTTGTTAACGCACTTATTGGATTTACCTCCAAAAAAGAATTTACTGCCAATGACCGTAAAATAGCTTTGTTCGGATTAATAGGATCACACGTTCAATTATTAGTTGGTTTAATCCTTTATTTCGTTTCTCCGCTAGGTTTAGCAGGATTTAGTATGAAAGTTGCGGAAGCAAGATTAACGTCGCTAGAACACCCGCTAATTAATGTTATTGCCTTGGTATTAATTACAATCGGGTGGTCAAAACATAAAAAGGCAGCAACAAGCGAATTAAAATTCAAATCTTTTGCACTATTTTATACGTTAGGGCTACTTTTAATTTTAGCTAGAATTCCATGGCATTTATGGTTTTAATAATTTTAGACTTTCGTCTAATAATAATTAACCATTTCTTTCAAACACCCATTTATGGTCCAAAAAAATAAAATAGTATTCACCGCAATCTTGTGCCTCTTTTTCATAGTCATTGGAGGACAAATGCAAGCTCAAAAAAGCAGTAAAAAAACGACTCAAAAAGTAGTAATTGACACAGCTAAAAATAAAGCGGTAGCGGTTGACACCATTAAACCCCGATTAAAATTAAAGCTTTTTAAGACCAAAGCCCACGCATCCTATTATCACAATAAATTCAACGGAAAAAGAACTTCTAGCGGCATCCGTTTTAGTAATGACAAATACACTGCTGCCCATAGAAAATTACCATTTGGTACGAAACTAAAAGTAACCAATGAAGAAAATGGGAAATGGGTAATTGTTGTGGTAATTGACCGCGGACCGTTTTCTAGAGGTCGAGAAATTGATCTTTCAAGACGCGCTTTTATGGAAATTGCTTCCAATAAAAATAGCGGCACTTTAACCGTAAAATTGGAAATTATAGAAAACTAATTACCAATTTTTAAACGGATTTTTACTTAAATAGGAGTTGTAGTATTTTTCGTTATTGGTCACTTCTTCACCTAACCAATCTGGTTTTTCAAAGGTTTCATCTTCCGATTTTAATTCAATTTCAGCTAAAACAAGACCTTCGTTTTCACCAAAAAATTCATCGACTTCATAAACATGATTTCCGAATTTCACCTCGTAACGCATTTTAGAAATTACGCCGCTTTCACAAAGGTTAAGCAACATTTTAGCCTCATCAACTGGGATTTCCATTTCCCATTCCAACCGGCTCATTCCCGTTTCATTGCCCTTCCCTTTAATGGTCAAATAGCCCTGATTTCCTTTAATTCGAACTCGAACAGTTCTCTCGGGATTGGAATTTAAATAACCCTGAGAAATCTCATTTTTTGCAAATGAAATTGCTTTAAACTCTTCCGATTTCACTAAAAATTTGCGTTCTATTTCTATCATTTTTTTCTTTTTGGAGCTTTATCCAGCTTTCCGCTATATCCACATGATTGCTTCGTCGTGCCTCCTCGCAACCATGTGGGATGCCGCTGCAATCTGGGCTAATTCGTTCTTCAAATGTACCAATTCTTTTTTAAAAACAAATTTCTTTTTCATCACAATAAACAAGGTACTCGAACCAATTTTATTAAATTTGTAGGATGTCTGAAACAACCCCATTACGAAAAATCATTCATGTCGACATGGACGCTTTTTATGCTTCTGTCGAGCAAATGGACAATCCCGATTTACGAGGGAAACCAGTGGCTGTTGGAGGAAATGAAATTCGAGGCGTAGTTTCAGCAGCCAGTTATGAAGCGCGGAAATTTGGTGTTCGAAGCGCACTAAGTGGCGCATTGGCAAAAAAATATTGCCCCGATTTAATCTTCGTAAAACCTCGTTTTGAACGTTACAAAGAAATCTCCCAAAAAATCCGAAAAATATTTCATGACTATACCGATTTGGTGGAGCCGCTTTCCCTCGATGAAGCCTATCTTGATGTAACCCAAAACAAAAAAGGAAACCCAAGCGCCTCACTAATCGCTCAAGAAATCCGATTGCGAATTCTAAACGAAGTAGGACTTACAGCTTCAGCAGGAATATCGGTAAATAAATTTATCGCTAAAGTCGCCAGCGATGTGAACAAACCCAACGGCCAAAAAACAGTTTCACCTGATGAGGTAATTCCATTTTTGGAGGACTTGCCCATTCGAAAATTTTATGGTGTGGGAAAAGTAACCGCCGAAAAAATGTACCAATTGGGAATTTTCACGGGTTTGGATTTAAAAAGCAAGCCCATTGAATTCCTAGAAAAGCATTTTGGGAAGTCGGGAACCTATTATTTCTATGTAGTTCGTGGAATTCACAACAGCGAAGTAAAACCCAATCGGATTACAAAATCGGTAGCTGCCGAACACACATTTGATGAAAATCTAACTTCTGAGATTTTTATGCAAGAGCGTTTAGAAACCATCGCCGCCGAATTGGACCGCCGTTTAAAAAGGCAAAAAATTGCCGGAAAAACAGTAACTTTAAAAATAAAATACAGCGATTTTACGCAGCAAACACGAAGTAAAACGTTGCCTTATTTTATATCGGACAAATCGCTATTGTTTGATACCGTAAAAGAATTATTGTTTCAAGAACGCATGAAAGATTCCGTTCGGTTACTTGGAATTTCATTAAGTAATTTGAATACTGAAATCAAAAAAACTATTGTAGTCCAATTGAAATTTGATTTTTAAAAAAACCAAGAGGCAACAAAAATTGCCGTAATCACACAAATTACATCTACTAAAAGCATTGTACTTAACGCATAACGCGTGTTTTTGATATTTACAGAACCAAAGTAAACGGCAATAACATAAAACGTACTTTCGGCGCTACATTGGAAAATACTGCTTAATCTTCCCGTTAAGGAATCGGCACCAAAAGTATTCATGGAATCAATTAAAAACCCACGTGATCCCGCTGAACTAAATGGTCTAAGCAAAGCAACTGGTAAAGCATCAGTGATTTCTTTGCTCACACCCATATTCGAAAATCCAAAAGCAATCCATTCACTAATAATTTCAAATAATCCGCTGTTTCTGAATAATGAAATGGCAACTAACATTCCCAAAACATAAGGAAAAATAGTAACTCCTGTTTTTACACCATTATTGGCTCCGGTTACAAAAGCTTCAAAAACTGTGGTATTGGCTTCAGCAAATTTCTTTTCTTTAAAAAATGAAAATAGCAAAGTAAAAGCGATTATTACAATCAATATCAATGCAGATAAATTGGAAGTAAAATAATTTTTACCAATGATATCCAATTGGTTTACGTACATCAATAATCCTACAATGGCAGCAATTAATGTCATTAAAGCCACCACTAAAGAAGCGCTTTTAAAGTTGATTTTTTGCTTAATTCCCACAATTAGAAATGCCGCAATGGTGCCAATAAATGAAGTGATGATACAAGGAAGCATCACGTCGGCAGGGTTCGTAGCATTTGCAGCAGCGCGATAACCAATTATTGAAGTCGCAATTAAGGTAAGCCCAGAAGCATGCAAACACATGAACATAATTTGAGCATCGCTGGCTTTGGCTTTATCAGGGTTTATTTCTTGTAAACTTTCCATTGCTTTCAACCCAAATGGAGTTGCCGCAGAATCCAAACCTAGGAAGTTTGCTGCAAAATTCATGGTCATAAAAGAAATAGAAGGGTGGTTTTTTGGAACACTTGGAAACACTTTTACAAATACAGGACTCAGCAATTTCGCTAATTTTTCTGACGCTCCAGAGATAATTAAGAGCTCCATTAATCCGCAGAAAAAGGCGAGGTAAGCCAAAAGCGGCAGGATTAAATCCAATAAAGTGCTTTTGCAAGTAGGTAATAAACCATCCGATTTTTGAACCCCACTAAAGATTTTTACGGTCTTCGCAGAATACACATAAGTCGTATCTGGATTCGAAGTAACATTATCGATTACAATCGTTTGATCCGGTGCTTTTTCGATGCTGTCTTTTATAAAAACGGGAACTTGGTTAAGGTATTTTTCTGAGATAATAATTGGATCGTCCTTTTTCCCATTGATCATAAAATCGAGCGTGTAACTGTTGCCAGAAAACAAGCTAATTAATACAAATGCAATCGACGAAATAAAAATAACCAACCAAAACCTACTTAAAACCATAATTTGTATTTTTTTAGTAAATGTAATAAATCAAATTCAATGTCAAAAATCAATTGCAATTTCAAATTAAACGTGAATAATCTCCTCTTCAATTAGCAAGTCTTCTCGGCGCAAACGCAGAAAAATTTGCGCAACGGCAATCGTGTCTTTTTCGCAATAGGTTACAATTCTATCGATATCTTTATCCACATAATAAACATGCCCCACTTGACTTCCGTCGATATCGCCTTTTGAAGAAGGAATTCCAAGCACTTTGCACATTAATTTTAAAGAGGTGTAATGCTTATAATCACCAAATTTCCATAATTCTAAAGTATCCAAATGAGGAATTTCCCAAGGTTTTTTGCCAAATAAATTCAACTTGTTTGGAATGGCAATTTGGTTAATAATCATCCTTCTGGCTATGAACGGAATATCGAATTCCTTTGCGTTATGACCACACAAAATATGCTGCGGCTTATTGAAATGATTGTTCAAGAGGTTGATAAAATCGTGAAGAATTTTCTTTTCTTCTCCAAAAAAGGAAGTCACTCTAAAGTGTCGAATGTCTCCTTTAATGGTAAAATAACCCACAGAAATACAGACTATTTTTCCAAATTCTGCCCAAATTCCTGCTCGGTCATAAAAATCTTCTGGCGTATATTCTTCTTTTCGTTGGTATTGAGTTTTGTGTTCCCAAAGATCTTTCATTTCGGCATCCAATTCCTTATAATCGGCAGCTTCTGGAACGGTTTCAATATCTAAAAAAAGGATGTTTTCAAGGTTTATTTTTTCTATCATTTGCCAAGCATTTTATACGCTTCATCGATATAAATAAAGAAGTCTTCACTGTGGGGTGAATTTTTAGATTTTCGCACTCTATTTCCTAATCGAACTAGGATCAATTCGTCTTCTGGAATCACGATTACGTATTGTCCCAAATGACCTCGCATATAAAATATGTTCTTGCCTTTGTAATCACTCAACCACCATGCATAACCATATTCTGGAGATTCTTTAAACCTTGGTGTGATAGATTTTGCAACAAACGTACTGTCTAAAAGTTGTTTGCCGTTCCATTTTCCATGTTGTTTGTACAATTTCCCAAAGCGAGCAAAGTCTCTTGCATTACTTGCGATACAGCAAAATGCTTTAACAATTCCGTCTTTTTTATCTGTTTGCCAAAGCGCATCGTTTTCAGCGCCCATTGGTTGCCAGAAATTTTTTGAAACGTATTTTGGTATTTTTTCACCCGTTGCTTTTTCAATTACCATAGCTAAAAGTTGGGTGTTACCACTTAGGTATTTGTATTTTTTCCCCGGTTCATCAACCCCTTTTAAACCTAGTATTACTTTTTCCAATTCATCAGAGAAATAGGCGCGAGTAGTAATTGAAAATGGACTATAATAAGATTCATCCCAGTTCAATCCAGAAGCCATAGAAGACAAATCACCAACAGTCATTGTTGCCGATTTTCCTTCTTTAAATTCCGGGAAGAAATCGGAAACCAATTGATCCAAACTTTTTATTTTTCCTTCCATGATGGCTTTTCCTAGCGCAGCTGAAACAACACTTTTCGCCATGGAGAAGGAATTGGATTTGGAGTTTTTATCGAAACCGTCATAGTAACTTTCGTGCCAAATACTGTCATTTTTTATGATAAGATAAGCAACAGTTCCGACTTCCTTGTGGAGATTTTCTAACACTGAAGAAGCTTTAACTTTATTGTAATCCTTATGAATTGCCCAAGGTTGAGCAATATTACTTTTAGAAATGGTGTCGTTGTCAAATTCTTTGTAATCTTCTAAAAAAGCGGTTTGATGTCCTTTTAAATAGATTGTTCGAATTGCTTTTAATAAATAATCGACATTAAAAACATAGGCCAAAACAATTAATGACGACAGACTAATTAGAGTCCACAGTGCAATTTTTTTAAGTAATTTCATTAGGAGGTAGTTTATTTGGTTGAAATAAAATTTGTTCGATTACGAATTTACATAATTTATATGATACTAAATTGATTCTTTTGCCTATTTATAATTTACAATAGTAAATGTTTGTTTATTGATTTCTAAATTAATCTGAATTAAGCACTAAATATTTAAAGCAATACATTAAAAAACCTATACAAAAAGAATTGATTGCATAGAATTATATTATATTTGAAAAAGATAGGTAAAATATAAATTCCTATATAATATTGAAATACTTTACCTATGAATAATAATACTATTTCTAAGAGTTCCGTTTATTTTTATGGCTTGTACTTTCACTGTTTTACTTTATTTTTAAAAAATTTAGTTTCAATTTGTTTTTTGTTTTGTCTTACTAGTTGTTACAATCAAGAAACACTTGTAGATAAAAGTAAATTAATGGGAAATGATTATCGTCTATTCCAAAGTACTCCAGCCTGGACCTTGGCTAAAGCAGTAGAAGAAGGAGATATCAACAAAATAAAAGAAGAAGTATTACAGAAAAAAGTTGCTGTAGATTTTCAAGAAACTCAATATGGTCAAACATTATTGATGTTGGCTATAACTAATAGTGAATATGACACCGAAAAAATGCTATTAGAATTAGGTGCAAACCCTAATTTGCACGATAACTTCAAAGGACAAACACCCATAATAGTTGCTGCTAAAAATGAAGATTCTAAATATTTAAAACTTTTGTTGGACTATAAAGGCGATCCAAATTCAATAGAAAATGTGTTTTCAGGACCAAATAAAAGAATTAATAAATTAAGAAATTCTGCATTAACTGCTTGTATAAGCTCTAGAAAAAAAAACACATTAGAAAAAGTTAAATTATTGGTTGATGCTGGTGCTGATATACATTTTACAAAAAAGGGAGTCATCCAATCAGCTTTTGGACAATCATTGATGTCAGAACAAATGGATATAGCACTTTATCTTATTGAGAAAGGTGCAGATTATACTAAACCGATAACTCCAACAGGAATAGAAGGAGATGATGTTTCAGTTTTATACTTATTAAGAAGTACAGTAACTGAATTAGATTCATATCAAAGTCAAAAGAAAATGGAGCTGATTGCTTTTTTAAAATCAAAAGGATTGGATTATGATAAAGAACCTGTAAGGTAATGCAAATTTATAATGAATGAAAATCATATGTATAATTGGCAAGAATATGTGAAGAGGTATTAAACTGCTGGAGCTTCGATGAAGTAGCTACTTGCTTTTTTGAAATTCCTAAAAATTCAAAACACGCTGATTGGATGGATTTTCAAGTTCCAAAAGTTCTTTTTTTCTCCACAAACCACCTGCATATCCTGTTAACGAACCGTCAGTTCCGATGACGCGGTGACAAGGAACGACAATCCATAGGGGATTTTTTCCATTGGCTGAAGCTACTGCGCGAATGGCTTTTACATCTCCTAATTTTTTTGATAATTCTAGGTAAGATATTGTTTTTCCGTAGGGAATTTCGAGTAACCCTTTCCATACTTTTTGTTGGAAATCGGTTCCTTTTGGGTTTAATTTGAAGGTGAAATTCGTTCTGGTTTTATTGAAATATTCGTTAAGCTGAGTGATCGCTTCTTGCAAAATAATTGGGATTTCGGTCGTTACTTCTCCTTGATCAGCAATTGAAATTACAGCAATTCCGTTTTCGTCACCAATAATTGTGGCGATTCCTAGTGGCGTTTTGAAAGTAGCAGTGTTCATAATTGTACTGATTTTTAGCCCTGACAGAAGCGGCATCCTGTTGTGGCGGTCCCGAAGCTTCGGGACGCCACAAGAGATATAGCGGATGGCGGGAATAGCTCCAAAAACTATTTAATAGAACTGTAAATATAGGCTTCCAAACCTTTTAATTCTTCATCCGACATTTCTTTTGTAAGCGCTAAATTGGTTTTCATTACTTCATATTGTGAAGCATCAACAATTGGTTTTGCCTCGTCTTTTAGGAAGGAAACTAGGTCACCATTTTGTGCTTTATAGATTTTAGCAATGTCTTGAACGCTTGGTCCTACTAGCTTTTCATCGATTCTGTGACAAGCCGCGCAATTTCCTTTTCCTTCAAAAATAGATTTTCCAAGTTCCTCGGGCGTTTGTGAAACTTCGCTTGGATTAGGCTGACCAAAAGTTTCTTCGCTTTCTTTTTTACAAGAAACAAGAACCAATAAACAAACTAAAAAAGCTACTTTTTTCATTGTTATTGGTTTAAAATTATGGCTGCTTCTTTGGCAAAATAGGTCGAAATTAAGCTCGCCCCCGCCCTTTTTATACACATTAATTGTTCCATCATGATTTTGTCGTGATCGAGCCAACCTCTTTCGGCAGCGGCTTTAATCATGGCGTATTCGCCAGAAACATGGAAAACAGTTACCGGAACATTCACCGCATTTTTGACTTCGCGAACGATGTCTAAATAGGCAATTCCTGGTTTTACCATGACCATATCAGCGCCTTCTTCAACATCCATTAAAGCTTCTTTGATGGCTTCGATGCGATTCGCATAATCCATTTGGTAGGTTTTTTTGTCTTTTGGAATATCAACATTATCAACAGGGGCGCTGTCTAAAGCATCGCGAAACGGCCCGTAAAATGCCGAAGCATATTTAGCCGAATAGCTCATAATTCCCACATTTTGAAATCCTGCAGCATCCAATCCTTCACGCAAACGCAAAACACGACCATCCATCATATCGCTTGGAGCTACAAAATCGGCTCCCGCTTGTGCGTGAGAAACTGCCATTTTTACCAAAGCTTCATTGGTGGTATCGTTTTCTATATCGCCGTTAGCAATAATTCCGTCATGCCCATAAATAGAATACGGATCCAAAGCTACATCGGGCATAACAATCATTTCTGGGCAAGCGGCTTTGATGGCTTTGATGGCGCGTTGCATCAATCCGTTTGGGTTCCAAGCTTCTTTTCCGGTGTTGTCTTTTAGAGATTCGTCGACTTTTACGTAAATGTTTACGGCGCGAATTCCTAAAGCGAACAATTCTTTGACTTCCTCAACGGTTAAATCAATCGAACGACGGTAAATACCAACCATTGAAGGAATTTCAACTTTTACGTTTTCGCCTTCTGCAATGAACATTGGAAACATAAAATCCGATGGACTTAATGTTGTTTCACGAATTAATGAACGAATACTTTCATTAAATCGTAATCTTCGGCCTCTTTGTAATGGGAACATATATTTTAGTTTAAAGTTTAAGGTTTAAAGTTCATTTAAACCCATTTAAAATTTATAATTCAACATTTAAAATAATTATTAAATCCAATTTCTTGGATTTTCTAATACTTCAACTAATTTTTCTTCATCGCTTCCTTTTTCCGCATGATGATCGTAAACCCACTGAACGTGTGGCGGTAAACTCATTAAAATGCTTTCTATTCTGCCATTGGTTTTTAAGCCAAAAAGGGTGCCTTTATCGTGTACCAAATTGAATTCGACATATCTTCCACGACGGATTTCTTGCCATGTACGTTGTGCGGCTGTGTAATCTAAATTCTTTCTTTTTTCGACAATTGGAACATACGCTTCGAGAAAACTGTTACCGACTTCGGTTACAAAATTGTACCAATCTTCCATTGACATATCCTCATTTTCTTTGCAATAATCGAAAAATAAACCCCCAATTCCTCTAGCTTCATTGCGGTGCGCGTTCCAAAAATAGTCGTCACATTGTTTTTTATATTTCGGATAAAAATCAGTCCCGAAGCTTCGGGAGTGTTTGTCGCATGCGGTTTTACACGTTTGATGAAAATGTTTTGCATCTTCCTCAAATAGATAATAAGGCGTTAAATCTTGACCGCCACCAAACCACGAATTGATCACGTTTCCGTTATCGTCATACATTTCAAAATAGCGCCAATTCGCATGAACGGTTGGAACCATGGGATTTTTTGGATGCAAAACCAAACTCAATCCACAAGCAAAAAAATCAGCTTCGCCCACATTAAACATTTTTTGCATGGCTTCGGGTAATTTTCCGTGTACTGCAGAAATATTCACACCGCCTTTTTCGAAAACTCCCGAACCTTCGGGACCGTTTTCTATAACGCGTGTTCGTCCGCCACCGCCTTCTGGTCGTTCCCAAATATCTTCTCGAAATTTAGAAACGCCATCAATGTCTTCTAATCCTTTACAGATTTGATTTTGTAGGTTTTGTATGTAGTGGTAGAATTTATTTTTCATTTATTTTAAGCTTAAAGCTAACAGCTATCTGCTGACAGCTTATTTCCGATACTCCTTCACAGCATCCACAAATGCCTTCGCGTGGTCTACAGGAATATTTGGTAAAATACCATGACCTAAATTAACAACGTATTTGTCTTTTCCGAATTCGTCAATCATTTGGTGAACCATTTTCTTAATCACAGGAATTGGCGAAAGCAAACGACTTGGATCAAAATTTCCTTGTAAAGTGATGTTTCCACCCGATAAATATCTTGCGTTTCTTGCCGAACACGTCCAATCCACTCCCAATGCCGAAGCCCTACTTTTCCCCATTTCTCCCAAGGCAAACCAACATCCTTTTCCGAAAACAATTACAGGCGCGTCATCTGCCAATGCTTCTACAATTTGGTTGATGTATTTCCAAGAGAATTCTTGATAATCAACTGGCGAAAGCATTCCACCCCAAGAGTCGAAAATCTGAACGGCATCAACACCTGCTTTTACTTTTTCTTTCAAATATAAAATAGTGGTATCAGTAATTTTTTGCAATAAAACATGAGCTGCAACTGGATTTGAAAAACAAAATCCTTTGGCAGTATCAAAACTTTTGGAGCCTTTTCCTTCCACAGCATAACAGAAAATCGTCCAAGGCGAACCAGCAAAACCAATTAATGGAACTTCGTCGTTCAACATTTCTTTGGTCAATTTTATTGCATCCATCACGTAACCTAAAGTTTCATGAATATTAGGAACAATAACTTTTTCGACATCTTGAATGGTTCGAATTGGGTTTGGTAAAAACGGCCCAATGTTCTCTTTCATCAATACTTCAATTCCCATTGCTTGGGGAACAACCAAAATATCCGAGAATAAAATAGCTGCATCTGGAGCAATTCTTCGAATGGGTTGAACGGTAATTTCGGCCGCTAACTCTGGAGTTTGACAACGCGTGAAAAAATCATATTTGTCACGCAAAGCGATGAATTCTGGCAAGTATCTTCCCGCCTGACGCATCATCCAAACCGGAGGGCGTTCTACAGTTTCTCCTCGTAATGCTTTTAAAAATAGGTCGTTCTTTATCATTTTTTGTTTGTTTAAACCTGACAGGTTTTTAAAACCTGTCAGGTATATTTTATTTAAATTCTGCAATTGCATCCTCAATCACTTCTTCAATAGAAGGTTGATTTGCAACGATTATATTTTTTACATTTATTGGCAAAGCTGCAGCAGTAGTTTCACCAATGCAAAAACAGATTTCCTTTTTTAATTTGTTTTCCATTAAATAACTTTCCACTCCCGACGGGCTAAAAAATAAAATAGCTTCTACCGCATCTTTTATTTTTTTTGGCGTCAACGATGTTTCGTAAACCTGAATCTCATTGAACTTAATTTTCGCTTCTTTTAATGCTTTTGGCAAGGTTTCTTTTCGCAAATTCCCACTGAAAAAAGTGTAGCTTTCATTGGTATAAATCAACGCGATGATTTCAGCTAAATCAGCCGCGTAATCAACGTAAACGATAACATTAAATCCGTTTTCTTCTAATAATGCCTTTGTTTTTATGCCAACGCAAAAAACATTTTTCGATTTTAATTCTTGGCATTTAGGATGAAGCAAAACACTTTGAGCCGCATTTTGACTCGTGAAAATTAAGTTGGAATTGATTTCAGTAAGCTCAAAATTTTGATTTTTTGTCGCAATAAAATCTGCTTCAATAACTGAAAAATAGTTGTTTTCTAAAGTTGCTCTCTGAGATGTAGAAAGCACTTTTGTAGATAATATAGGAACCAAGCTACTCATCTTTTTTCAGAGATTCTTTAATGTTAATCATCAGTTGTTCACCGCCATTACTTAAAATTTCTTTGGCTAATTCAAATCCGATTTTCTTCCATTGTTCAATTGGAACTACTTTTTCAACTTCAATTTTTTGAGTTCCATCAATGGAGAAAAGCGCGCCTTTAAACTCGATGGTGTCTTCAGTGAATTTTGCTATTGCTCCAATTGGTGCGGTACATCCGCCTTCCAATGTTCGCAAAAACTGTCTTTCTATATAGGTACAAATATCGGTTTCTAAATCGTTTAATTCTGAAACTGCTTGCCAGCAAAATTCATCCTTTGCCATCGCTAAAACTACCATCGCACCTTGAGCAGGTGCAGGAATCATCCAGTCCAAGACTTCGTATTTTTCTGGTTTAAGCCCGATTCTTTCTAATCCCGCTGCCGCAAATATGGCTCCGTTCCAATCATTATCATTCAGTTTTTGCATTCTCAAATTCACGTTTCCACGTAAATCAACCACTTTGTGATTAGGATATTTATGCATCCATTGCGCTTGACGACGCAAACTTCCGGAGGCAATTGTGGCTTCTTGGGAAAGAAAATCTAAATTGGTTTTATAAAGCAAAAGGTCTTTTTCGTTAGCTCTTTCTAAAACTGCTGCTTGAACTATTCCTTCAGGTAAAGCAGTAGGGACGTCTTTCATGGAGTGAACGGCAATATCAACTTGACAATTAATCATAGCAATATCAAGGGTTTTTGTGAAAATCCCTGTAATTCCTAATTCATATAAAGGTTTGTTTAAAATAATATCTCCAGTAGATTTTACTGCCACAATTTCGGTTTTATAACCTAAATCGTTTAATTTTTTTTCTACGGTGTGTGCTTGCCAAAGTGCTAATTCACTATCACGAGTTCCGATACGTATCACTTTTTGAGCCATTATTAAGTAGTTTTGAAATCTTTACTTCAAGATTTTAGGATAGTGTAATTTTATATTTTTCTTCTATTTCGGAAGTTTTTTTAACTGGTAATTGATTCCCAATTTGGAAAACCTTTTCAATGAATTCAATACTTTCATCAACAGAAGTGTTTTCGTCTTTTAGGTGACTTGCAAAATGATTGGTGATTTTTTGAATAATTCTAGCGCTAATTAATTCGGCTTGTTCTTCATCAAAATTAGGCAGTTTCTTGCGTTGATAAGTCAATTCGTTTTCTACGATATCGTTCAATTTTGCTTTTAATGCATGAATAGTTGGCGCGTGTTTTCTACCGTTCATCCAAATATTAAATTCCATTTTGAAATCTTCAATAATCGCCTCGGCTGCAGGAATGTGTTGCTTTCTTCTTTCCAAAGTATCGTCGGTCATTTGTGATAAATGATCCATATGAATTAAAGTAACACCTTCTAAATCGGTTACGTTTTCATGAACATTTTTAGGAATTGACAAATCTAGAATTAAGATTGGCTTTTTAAGATTCAAAATAGCCTTGTCTATTGTAGGATTTTGAGCTCCAGTTGCCACCACAACCACATCGGCTTTTTGAAGTTCCAAATGCAATTCGGCATAATCTTTAACGATCAAATTCAATTTTCCAGCCAGTTTTTCTGCCTTATCTTTAGTTCTATTTATGAGGGTAATTTGTTCGTTTTTGGTATGTTTTACCAAATTTTCACAGGTGTTTCTTCCGATTTTTCCTGTACCAAAAAGTAAAATATTTTTGTTTCCAATATCGTCTACATTTTTGATAATATATTGTACTGACGCAAATGAAACAGAAGTTGCTCCTGAGCTAATTTCTGTATCGGTTTTGATTTTTTTGCTCGCTTGAATTACAGCATTTATTAATCGATCTAAATAGGTGTTTATCAAACCTAATTTTCTGGATTCGGCAAAGCTCAATTTCAATTGACTGATTATCTCAAAATCTCCAAGAATTTGACTGTCTAAACCAGTTCCCACTTGGAAAATATGATTAATTGCTTCTTGTCCTTTGTAGATAAAACCAAATTCTTGAAAGCCCTCAACTGTTCCTTGGCTGTGTTCGCAAATTAGTTTTATCAGTTGGAATGGGTGTTCTGCAAAACCATAAATTTCAGTTCTGTTGCAGGTTGAAGTCACAATCAAACCTTCAATACCTTCCTGTTTTGCTTGTTTTAGCAAACGAGTTTTGGCTGCGGAATCCAAACTAAATTTTCCTCTGATTTCGGCATCTGCTTTTTTATAGCTTAATCCTACAGAATAAAAATAGAGCTGTTTCGATTGATTGTTTTTCATAAATTGACTTTCAATAAAGTTCAGCAAAATTATATCTATAGTTTTTATAAAAACAACGCTTAAAGGACTATTTGTGTCGCTAAGAGATTTTTCGGCTTTAATTCGTTATTTTTGCATTAATATTTCTATTTTT
Organism: Bacteroidota bacterium; assembly: GCA_947488545.1. Lineage (GTDB taxonomy): Bacteria > Bacteroidota > Bacteroidia > Flavobacteriales > Flavobacteriaceae > Flavobacterium. The sequence goes on along the minus strand of CANKZE010000017.1, from coordinate 17,578 downwards.
GCACTAAATTAGTATAGTTTAAGGCAGTTTATTTAGATGCATTCTAAATAAAAAAGATATCAAATCAGTGTTTTTTTAATAAAAAAAATATCGCTATGGGTTCTCAAGAAGTAATAAAAATTGAAGATGATTTTATCTTAATTCGCTTTCAAAATGATGAAAATGAACCTTTTCATGTTGAAAAACAAATCAGTCAAGGGCTTATACAGTTTCATTTTGGAATAAAAGGAAAAGCGAAATTTATTTTTAACCAAGGAAATTACACCTTGGATTTAAAGGAAGAAAAAGCGCTTTTGCTTTATAATCCTCAAAAAGAATTGCCTTTAAATTTGTTTTTGGAACCTCAAACTTGGGTGATTTCGGTAATCATTTCGATCAAAAAATTTCACGCTTTATTTTCTACTGAAGCCAGTTATATTCCATTTTTAAGTGGAGAAAACCAAGATAAAAAATACTATAACGAAAGTGATATCAGCCCTTCAATGGCAATTGTATTAAGTCAATTGTTTCATTATAATCTACATCCAAACATTAAAAATCTCTATTATAAAGGAAAAGGATATGAATTGTTGAGTTTGTATTTCAATCGTTCAGAAGATCCAAATGCCGAGCAATGTCCGTTTTTAATTGACGAAGAAAATGTCATGAAAATTAAAAAAGCAAAGGAAATTGTAATTGCAAATATGGCTGAACCGCCAGGATTACAAGAATTAGCCGACCAAGTAGGTTTGAATTTGAAAAAATTAAAAATGGGTTTCAAACAAATTTATGGAGATACCGTTTATGGCTTTCTTTTTGATTACAAAATGGAATGTGCTCGAAAATTATTGGATAGTGGTTCCTATAATGTAAATGAAGTTGGTTTGAAAATTGGTTACAGTACGGGAAGCCATTTTATTGCCGCTTTCAAAAAGAAATTTGCGACCACCCCAAAAAAATATTTGATGGCAATCAATCCCAACACATAATTCAAAATAATTAGTAAATCATAATAATAGAAAGTAAGTTTAATTTACTTTTATAAATATAAAAATATGAAAGGTGTATTATTAGTCAATTTAGGTTCTCCAGAAAGCCCAACTCCAAAAGATGTTAAGCCGTATTTGGATGAATTTTTAATGGATAAATATGTAATTGATGTTCCTTTTTTGCTTCGTGCATTATTGGTTCGTGGAATTATTTTACAAACAAGACCAAAGAAATCAGCTGCCGCTTACGCAAAAATTTGGTGGGAAGAAGGGTCACCATTGGTAGTAATTTCTGAAAGAATGCAGAAAAAAGTTCAGCAATTATCCTCAATTCCTGTTGGTTTAGCGATGCGTTATGGCAAAATGTCCATCTTAAAAGGATTGCAAGAATTGAAGGACAAAGGAGTTGACGAAGTAATGTTGTTTCCGTTATATCCGCAACACGCGATGGCCTCTACAACTACCATTTTAGAATTGGCCGAAGAGCACAGAAAAAAATATTTTCCTGAAATGAAATTCACAATTGTCCCTGCGTTTTATAACAAACCAGATTACATTTCAAGTTTGTCACATTCTATCAAAAAGCATTTAGAAGGATTTGAATACGATCATTTATTGTTCTCGTATCACGGAATCCCGGAGCGCCATATTCGTAAAACGGACATCACAAAATCACATTGCAAAATCGATGGATCTTGTTGTAACACGCCTTCACCAGCGCATGAATTTTGTTACCGTCACCAATGTTATGAAACGACAAAACAAGTGGTGAAATACTTAGGAATACCAGAAGGAAAATACAGCCAAACCTTTCAATCTAGATTGGCTGGTGACAAATGGTTAACGCCTTACACTGATGTGGAAGTGAACAAAATGCCAGAAAAAGGGATCAAGAATTTGGCCGTGGTAACTCCTGCATTTGTATCGGATTGTTTGGAAACTTTAGAAGAAATCGCGATGGAAGCCAGCCACGAATTCAAAGAACACGGTGGGGAAAATTTCATGGCAATTCCGTGTATGAATGATGGTGACGAATGGTGTCAAACAGTTGCAAATTGGATCGAAAATTGGGCAAAGTAAAAAAGTTTAAAAGTTTAAACAAAAAATAATGGAATACTACAACTACCTAAAATCGCTACACCTCATCTTTGTAATCACATGGTTTGCAGGGCTTTTTTACATTGTTCGCCTATTTGTTTACCAAATTGAAGCCAACGATAAGCCATCGCCTGAAAAGGAGATTTTGCAAAAACAATACAAGATAATGACCTATCGATTGTGGTACATTATTACTTGGCCAAGTGCGATTTTAGCAACTGTATTTGCGCTTTCATTATTGCATCTAAATCCTGCTTTTATAGAAATGCCTTGGATGCAGGTGAAATTAGTTTTTGTAGTTTTATTGTTTATCTATCATTTTAAATGCCATTCCATTTATAAAGAATTGCAAAATGACGAAGTAAAATACACGTCTAATTTTATGCGATTGTGGAATGAAGGGGCGACAATAATTCTGTTTGCAGTTGTTTTTTTAGTTGTATTAAAAAATGCTTTCAACTGGATTTATGGGGTGGTAGGAATCTTCCTATTTTCAATAATAATAATGCTAGGATTTAAAATTTACAAACGAATTCGAGAGAAAAACAAGTCGTAAATTATGGCAGCTAAATTCAAAATGTCAATGCTTTCTCTTCGAACTAGGATTTTCCTATCGATGATTGTATTGGTTTTGATAGCTTCTATTTTAATGGCTTCCATTTCGATTATTCAGTTTAAAAACGAATCCAAAGTTTACCATCAAGAGCGTTTAGAGCGCAAGGAAACGGCAATTAACGAACATATAAATTATGTCCTTGCCAATACAACCTATCCACTTTCAGCCAATAATTTAAACTTGATTTTTAAAGATAAAATCCATGAATTGTCTCAAATTCACGGCTTAGAAATCAATATTTTTGGGTTGGACGGAAAATTATTAAAATCGTCAAAAGCTTCTTTTTCTGTAGATCCCGTTGCGCCTCCGATACCGAAATACATTTTGAAATTGGTTCAATCTTCCATAGAAAAAAGATACGTTGACATTAAAAATATCGACGGAGTAAAAAACCGTTCTTCTTATAGTATTATTAAAGATGAAAAGTTTAAGCCGCTTGGAATTTTAAACATTCCGTATGTGGAAGACGATAGTTTTTATGAAGCAGAACTACAAAATTTCTTGATCAAATTGGGTCAAGTTTACGCGTTCATGTTGGTTATTGCTTTTGGAGTTGCCTATTTCCTTTCAACCTATATCACCAAGTCATTAAAAACAATTTCTGACAAGTTACGAGATACTAGTTTAGACCAGAAAAACGAGAAAATCGTGCTTGAAGCAAATAGCAAAGAGATCAATTTGTTGATTCGTGCTTATAACGGAATGGTGAACGAATTAGAGGAAAGCGCCTTAAAATTAGCTCAAAGCGAAAGAGAAGAAGCTTGGCGCGAAATGGCGAAACAGGTCGCTCACGAAATTAAAAATCCGCTTACGCCAATGCGATTAACGGTGCAAAGTTTCCAAAGAAAATTTGATCCCAACGATCCAGATTTAAAACAAAAACTAAACGATTATTCTAAAACTTTAATCCAGCAAATTGACACCATGAGTTCGGTTGCGTCAGCGTTTTCTAATTTTGCATCGATGCCAGCGCAACAAAACGAAACTTTAAATGTGGTGAATGTTGTTGAATTGACATTGGATATTTTCAATGAAGATTATATTGTTTTTGAAAGTGAAGAAAAAGAGATTATTTCTAAAATGGATCGCGCGCAATTGATTCGTGTGATTACTAATTTAGTTAAAAATGCGATCCAATCAATACCAGAAAATCAAACGGAAAAAACCATTTTAGTATCGGTAAAGAAAGAAGAAAATAACGTTCTTATTTTGGTAAAAGATAATGGAATTGGCATTGAAGCCGAAAATATTGATCGAATATTTGAGCCTAAATTCACCACCAAAAATAGCGGAATGGGATTGGGATTAGGAATTATTAAGAATATTATTGAAAATTATAAAGGATCAATTACATTTGAAACAGAATATGGAAAAGGAGCGACATTCACCGTTTCTTTACCAATAATTAATTCATAAAATCAGCAAAAATGAACTACGAAAATATCTTAGTTTCCCAAGAAACAAACAGCGCCACAGTAACAATCAATCGTCCTACAAAATTGAACGCTTTGAATAAAGCAACGATTATCGAATTGCAACACGCATTCACGAGTTTGGAAAAAAACAAAGAAATTCGAGTAATAATTCTAACAGGAAGTGGCGAAAAAGCTTTTGTTGCAGGTGCCGATATTTCAGAGTTTGCTCATTTTTCTGAAAGTGAAGGAGCCGATTTGGCTTTGCAAGGACAAACAGGTTTATTCGATTTAATTGAAAATTTATCTACACCGGTAATTGCCGCAGTTAATGGATTTGCTTTGGGCGGAGGATTGGAATTAGCGATGTCTTGTCATTTTAGAGTGGCTTCTGAAAACGCCAAAATGGGATTGCCAGAGGTTACCCTTGGTGTAATTCCAGGTTATGGAGGAACGCAAAGATTACCACAATTAGTTGGAAAAGGGAAAGCCATGGAAATGATTCTTACTGCTGGAATGTTAAACGCAGAAGAGGCAAAGACCTATGGTTTAGTAAATTATGTTCTTCCACAAGAAACCCTTTTGGATTTCTGTAAGGAGATGGGACAAAAAATCAGTAAAAATTCTCCAGTTGCAATTGGCTATGCCATAAAAGCCATAAATGCCAATTTTAAAGAAGGCGTAAATGGTTATAAAACCGAGATTGAAGCATTTGGAAAATGTTTCGCAACAGCAGATTTTAAAGAGGGAACAACAGCATTTTTAGAAAAAAGAAAGCCTGATTTTAAAGGAAAATAAATTATTTTTCACCGTTCCATTCCGCATAAAACTGAGTTAAAAATAGTTCCATAAAATCGTGACGTTGGTCCGCAATTTTTTTACCGGTTTTAGTGTTCATTTTATCTTTTAAAAGCAACAATTTTTCATAGAAATGATTAATTGTTGGAGCGTCCGAATTTTTATATTCTTCTTTACTCATGTTGAGATTAGGTTTAATCTCTGGGTTGTAAATCGCTCTGTTTTTGAATCCGCCATAATTGAAAGTTCTAGCAACTCCAATCGCTCCAATCGCGTCCAAACGATCGGCATCCTGAACAATATTCAATTCTAATGAACTAAATTTCTTGGTTTCATGTCCGCCTTTAAAGGAAATATTTTCGATAATATTAACAACATGAGTAATCGTATTTTCAGAAACATTCTTACTTTCTAAAAACAATCTAGCTTTTTTTGGGCCCACAGTTTCGTCACCATCATGAAATTTACTGTCGGCGATATCGTGAAGTAAAGCACCCAATTGTACTATTAAAATATCGCAATTTTCTCCTTTTGCAATAAGCACAGCATTTTTATAAACGCGTTCTATATGAAACCAATCGTGACCACCTTCTGCATTTTCAAGCTCTTTTTTTACAAATGCAATCGTATCGTTTATTAGATTTTGATTTGTCATAAAATTATATTTAAAAAAAATGTTGAATCTTAAAGAGTTACTTCAAAATCCAACATTTAGTATACTAAGTTGTTTTATTATATTCTTGCAGGTTCAACCCATTTAAACACTTGAGATTCTTGTGGGATGATTAATCGTTCAGAAATTTTAGCCATTCTAGAAGGAAGTTTCATCAAATAATCTCGCGCTTTTTCAGCTTCGTCAGTTAAATTTGAAATTTTATCAATTTCCCATTTATCAATTAATTTTTGCATGATTTCCACATAATCATTTGCGGTATAAACCCCAATTCTTTGAGCAGAATCTGAAAAATGTTCAAATGCGGAACTTATTTTCTCGCCTGATTCTCTTAAAAATTGTGCTGGCATAACAATTTTTTGTTTCATCATGTATTGAAAAGCAAGCATCATTTCACTTGGATCTACCTGGAAAATACGATTTACAAATTCGCTATAAGCATGGTGGTGACGCATTTCATCGCCGGCAATCATTTTGCAAATTTTAGATAATTTATTATCCCCGTACGATTTTGCTAATTGCGCCACACGATTATGAGAAACATAAGTAGCTAATTCTTGGAAGCTAGTATAAACAAAGTTTTTGTAAGGATCTCTTCCTGTTCCAATATCAAAACCATCATTAATTAAATGTTGGGTTGTAATTTCTACTTCACGCATGTTTACACGTCCCGACAAATAAAGGTATTTATTTAATAAATCTCCATGACGGTTTTCTTCACCAGTCCATTGTCGCACCCATTTAGACCATCCGTTAGCCTCAACTTGATCAACACCTTCCACGTCCATTAACCAGGATTCATAGGTTGGTAAAGCTTCTTCTGTAATGGTATCACCAACTAAAGTAACCCAAAAATCGTAAGGTAAATCTTTTGCTATTTCTCTTAATTCTCTAACTTCTTCATAGAAATTTTCACTTTGCGAATTAGGTAAAAAATCGGTTGGTTGCCAAATAGTTTCTACAGGAATAAGGTAATTGTCTACAAAAGTGTCTACATTTTTTTCAAGAAATTGCATCACTTCAAGACGCATGTTTTTTATTGACATAATTTTTTATTTTGGATGTATAGCCCAATTTTTTAGAGCTACAAATCAAATTTATTAAGAAATGATACTTTTAATTATAACGTCTTCTGTTATATTAGTTAATTCATCAATATTTGAATCTTTAACAGAAATTGCTTCGTGAATAGTAAACTTTATTCTAATCCCGAGGCCGAAGGGCAAAAAGCCAAATTTAAAGAATTTCCACGAATTATTAATAGTAATTGGTACAACATATGCTGAAGGCGCGTATTTACACAGAATTTTTAATCCGCTTTTGGCAAATTCTTTAGGTTTTCCCGTTCTTGTTCTCGTTCCTTCAGGAAAAATTACAGCCGATCGGTTGTTTTTTTCAATATATTCAGATAATTTTTTGATTTCGATAATTGCTTGTTTGGGATCATTTCTATCAATTAATACCGATCCGCCATGATTTAAATTATAAGAAATACTTGGAACTCCTTTTCCCAATTCTTTTTTACTAACAAATTTTGGATGAAATCTTCTCAAAAACCAAATGATTCCGATAATATCGTACATGCTTTGGTGATTGGCTACAAAAATAATAGGAACACCTTTAGGAATTAACTCTCGATTTTCAATTTTGAATGTTATTCCCAATAAATGTGCGATTCTAAGCAAAATAAAATTGAGGTAATCAACGCTTTTTTTATGGGCTTGGTAGCCAAATAAATTAAAGCAAATCCATTGAATAGGATGAAAAATAACTATTGTTAGCAAAAACAGCAGTAAGCTAATTATAGAAATTGGGTAGGATATTATTTTTTCCATTGCTTTATTATTGCGGTCAAAAGTACGAAATTATTATTTTGCAGAAGTTTTTTTTATGATTCTAAATTCTTTATTAATTCACACTTGTAACTTCAAAAAAAAGCACTATTTTTACTAAAAATAAGTGAAACTAAATGAAAGAAAAGATGAGTTCAGAAAAAGAAGCCAAATTAAAAGCCCTCCAACTTACATTAGACAAATTAGACAAGACTTATGGTAAGGGAACCGTAATGAAAATGGGGGACAAAGCCGTTGAAGAAGTAGAAACAATCTCATCAGGATCATTAGGATTGGATTTAGCTTTAGGAGTAAATGGATATCCAAAAGGTAGAGTTATTGAAATATATGGTCCAGAATCTTCAGGAAAAACAACCTTAACTTTACATGCTATTGCCGAAGCTCAAAAAGCGGGTGGAATTGCAGCTTTTATAGATGCAGAGCATGCTTTTGATAGAACTTATGCCGAAAAATTAGGTGTTGATATTGAGAATTTAATTATTTCTCAACCAGATAATGGAGAACAAGCATTGGAAATTGCTGAGAATTTAATTCGTTCTGGAGCAATTGATATTGTTGTAATTGACTCTGTGGCTGCTTTAACGCCAAAAAGTGAAATTGAAGGAGAAATGGGTGATTCTAAAATGGGATTACACGCTCGTTTAATGTCTCAAGCGTTAAGAAAATTAACTGGAACTATCAGTAAAACAAATTGTACTGTATTCTTTATCAATCAGTTGAGAGAGAAAATTGGAGTTATGTTTGGAAGTCCAGAAACTACAACTGGAGGGAATGCATTGAAATTTTATGCTTCAGTAAGGTTAGATATTCGTCGTTCTACTCAAATCAAAGACGGTGACAATGTGATTGGAAACAGAACGAAAGTTAAAGTGGTAAAAAACAAAGTTGCGCCACCATTTAAAGTTGCCGAATTTGATATTATGTACGGTGAAGGAGTTTCTAAATCGGGAGAGATTTTAGATTTAGCTGTAGAATTTGAAATAATTAAAAAATCGGGTTCTTGGTTCAGTTATGGTGAAACTAAATTAGGTCAAGGGCGCGACGCTGTAAAAGCACTAATTAAAGACAACCCAGAAATGGCTGACGAATTAGAACATAAAATTAAAGAACACATTAAAGAAGTTAATGCTTAAATAAAAAAATGCTCATGAAAATGAGCATTTTTTTATCCGTTATATTCTAAAAGTTGTTTGTGGATGATATTCCAAGATTCTGTTTTTATTTCTCGAATATCATTTTTATTTTCAATTGTCATCCCCGTTGTATTAATAAATGGGTGAACTTTTGCTCTCATAACCCCCATGCTTCCACTAAAAAAGGTATAAGACATCCTCTTTTTATTGTCAGGAAAAGTTATTGGCACTATTGGAATTTGATGTTCAATTGCTAAGCGAAATGCACCATCTTTAAAATCGGCCAAAACGATAGATTCATCAGATGGAACTCCACCTTCAGGGAAAATACAGATACTCAATCCATTTTTTAATCTTTTTTGAGCTTGTTCAAATACTTCCATTCGACTTCTAGAATTACTTCTATCAACTAAAATACAGCTGCGTTTATAGAAAAATCCAAAAAGTGGAATCTTTGCCAATTCAATTTTTCCTACAAACACAAAAGGCTGGTTTGAAACGGCAAGCATCAACATAATGTCGGTCATTGAGGTATGATTGGCAATTAACATATAACTTTTATTCGCCTCAAATTTCTGTTCGCGGTCAATTTTATAATAAAAACCAGTTCCAAAAAGTGCTGATTTTGCCCATATTCTTGCCAAAACAAAGAAATACGGATACCACTTTTCTTTAAGCAGAAATAGGAACATTACCGGTCCCATTATTACTAATGGCAACGCTAACATAACGTGAAACCAGACTCGCCAAACGAACCAGAATGTGTTTTTTATTAATTTCATAATGTCAAAAATACATATTTCTCTGTTATTTTTGATACAAAGGTTTAACTTTGCGATAAATTAGAAAATAATGTCAAAGATTTTAACAGGTATTCAAAGTACAGGAACTCCGCATTTAGGGAATTTGTTAGGGGCTATTATTCCAGCAATTGAGCTGTCTAATAAACCAGAAAACGAATCGTTTCTATTCATTGCCGATTTGCATTCTATAACTCAAATTAAGGATGGCGAAACTTTAAGAGCAAACACTTATAGTACTGCTGCTGCTTGGTTAGCGTGTGGTTTAAATGTAAATAAAGTGATTTTTTACCGCCAATCCGACGTGTCTCAAACTGCAGAATTAGCTTGGTATTTGAGCTGTTTTTTCCCTTACCAAAGATTGACATTAGCCCATTCATTTAAAGACAAATCCGATCGATTAGAAGATGTAAATGCAGGATTATTTTCTTATCCAATGTTGATGGCAGCTGATATTTTATTGTATGATGCACAATTTGTACCTGTAGGGAAAGACCAATTGCAGCACATAGAAATTACTCGTGATGTAGCGGCTCGTTTTAACCACCAAATGGGTGAAACTTTCGTATTACCAGAATCCAATATTCAAGAAGAAACCAAATATGTTCCAGGAACAAATGGTGGAAAAATGAGTAAATCGGCAAATAATATCATTAATATTTTCTTGGATGACAAATCTCTGCGCAAGCAAATTATGTCAATTGAGAGCGATAGCACTCCGCTTGAAGCACCAAAAAACACTGAAACCTGTAACATATTTGCTATTTATAAATTATTAGCAACCGATTCTCAAATTCAGAAAATGAGAGAAAATTACGCTAATGCAAATGCCGATTATGGTTACGGCCACGTCAAACAAGAATTGTTCGAATTGATTATTGACAAATTCAAAACAGAGCGTGAAAAGTACAATTACTACATGAGCAATCTTCAAGAAATTGATCAAGAATTATTCCGAGGAGCAGAAAAGGCTTCGGCAATTGCCAATGGAGTTTTAAAAAGAGTACGTCAAAAACTAGGCTTTAGTTTCTAAATTGCTTCAAAAAGTTTCCCCGGCAAAGGCCTAACCACGCCTTTTAATTCCATATTCAATAGAATTCCCGATATTTTGTAAATGGGCAAATCACATTCCAATGCTATAATATCTAGGATTTCTTTACCCGATTTTAATAGGTAATCGTAAATTTTTTGTTCTTCATTTTCTAAGGTAACAAATAACTTTTTTTGAACGGATCGAGTAGTTTTTTCGATATCCCAATTTAAAATATAAACTAAATCGGCAGCGCTTGTTAGCAAATTTGCTTTTTGAGTTTTAATCAAATTATTGCATCCTAAACTTAATTTATCGGAAGTTCTACCAGGAACAGCAAAAACATCTCGATTGTAATCGTTGGCTAAATTGGCGGTGATTAAGGAGCCTCCTTTTATTGCAGATTCAATTACAATTGTAGCCTCAGAAATTCCGGCTACAATCCGATTTCGTTTTACAAAATTCTCTTTTTCAGGATTGGTACCGCTCCAATATTCGGTCATAAACCCTCCGTTTTGCTCCATTTTTGAAACGTATTTTTTATGGGAACTAGGATAAATTTGATCCAACCCATGCGCAACAATTCCTATCGTTTGCAAGTCGTTTTCAATTGCGGCTTGGTGAGCAACAATGTCAACACCATAAGCAAAACCGCTAACTATTATTGGATTCAAGGGTGCTAATTCTGAGATTAATGATTTACAAAATTCGGTCCCATAAGAGGTGATTTTTCTTGTGCCCACAATACTAATGATTTTCCTATTGTTGAAGTCAATAGTTCCTGTTGAAAATAAAAGTAACGGGCCATCGATACAGTGTTTTAGTCGTTCAGGATAGGTTTTGTCTTGGAAATACGAAACCTTTATTTCGTTATTTTCTATGTATTTTAATTCTGCTTCTGCTTTAGCAAATACGGATTTATCTTTTAATTTTGAAATTAATACTGATCCAATTCCGTCAATTGACGTAAGTTGAGAAGCTTTAGAATTGAAAATTGTAGCTGCGTCTCCACAATGGGTAAGTAGTTTTTTGGCAACAATATCGCCCACACCTTCTACTTTTTGTAATGCTAATAGGTAATATAATTCGGTTTCATTCATGGCATAGATTTATTTTAGTAATATAGGGATTTTTTTGAAAATTGTTAATAAATTTTGTGAATAAAATTTTGATAACTATTTTGATTGTATAACTTTGTTATTATGAATTTAGAACATTACATCTCTCAGCTATTATATCGATATCAATGTGTAACGATTCCTGGTTTTGGTGCTTTTTTAACTGATATTCAATCAGCACAATGGCACGAAGCTAGCAATGGTTTTTACCCACCGAAGAAATTAATTTCTTTCAATTCTTTTTTGAAAAACAATGACGGATTGTTAGCGAATCACGTAGCTCAGAACGAGAAAATATCCTATGAATCAGCGGTTGTTTCTATTGAAAATGAAATTGCCAAATGGAAAAATGAATTACAATCTGCAAATAAATTATCCTTCAAAAGCATTGGGGAATTCAATTTAAATTCTGAAAAAAATATTGTTTTTACACCTTTCGAGCAAGTTAATTATTTAGCAAGTTCATTTGGTTTAACCAACTTAATAGCGCCTTCAATAAAGAGAGAAGTTATTGAACATTTATTCGAAGATGCAAAAGAAGAAGACGTAATCCAATTGGTTCCAGATAGAAATATTGGTCGTACTTACTTTAAATATGCAGCATTAATTGTATTGTCCCTTTCTTTCTCAGGAATAATGGGACTTAAATTATACCAAGATAAAGTAGCTTCAGATACATTAATTGTGCAAACAGAAGTTCAAAAGCAAGTACAAAATACTATTCAAGAAGCTACATTTGTAATTAGTAATCCACTTCCTTCAGTAACGTTATCTGTAAAAGAGGAAAACATGCCTTATCATATTGTTGCGGGTGCATTTAGACTTGAAAAAAACGCTGAAAAAGTATATAAAAGACTAAATAGAAAAGGGTTTAAAGCAAAAAGATTAGCTCCAAATTCAAACGGATTATTTCCTGTGCTTTACGGAAGTTTCCCAACACTTGAGGAGGCTGAAAGAATAAAATCAGACATTCAAAAATCAGAAAATCCAAATGCTTGGATCTTGATTGAACAATTTTAAATATTAAATCCCGATAATTTCGGGATTTTTTTTTGGCTTCTAAGTAGTACCTTTGTAAAAAATAAATAAATATGCACCCAAAACATCCTTCAGAATCTTTAACGGTATTAACCGATTTAGTATTACCGAGTGAAACCAACCCTCTAAACAATCTTTTTGGCGGGGAATTATTGGCAAGAATGGATAGAGCCGCAAGTATATCAGCGAGAAGACATTCGCGCAGAGTAGCAGTTACGGCTTCTGTAAATCATGTGGCTTTCAATAGGGCGATACCTCTAGGAAGCGTTGTTACTGTTGAAGCGAAAGTGTCCAGAAGTTTCAAAAGTTCCATGGAAATTTTTATTGATGTTTGGATTGAAGATCGAGAAACGGGAACTAGGAGTAAGGCCAATGAAGCGATTTACACTTTTGTGGCGGTTGACGATTCTGGGCGACCTGTTGAGGTACCACCTATAATACCTGAAACTGAATTAGAAAAAGCTCGATTTGACGCTGCTTTACGAAGAAAACAATTGAGTTTGGTTTTAGCTGGAAAAATGAAACCAAATGAAGCAACCGAATTAAAAGCTATTTTTGATTAAAAAAAAGGGAGTCAATTTTGACTCCCTTTTTTTACATATTATACAACCAACTTCCCGGATTAAAATAGGTGGTATTTTGAGAAATGGTGAATTTTAGAATTGTTTTTCCTGAATCGCCACTAGTTCTTATTCGACCAATACTCTGTTTTATAGAAACTTTATCTCCTTTACTAACAGAAACAGAACTAAGATTTTGGTACACTGTGAAGAAATCTCCATGTTGAATCATAACTGCAGTATTCACTGGTGAAAACACCATGATACTGGTTACCACTCCACCAAATACGGCTCTAGCATTTGCACCTTTTTCAGTTTCAATATCTACACCACTATTTTTTATGGTTAGCGATTTGAATTCTGGGTGTGGATGTTCTCCATAAGCAGAATAAACTGATCCTTTTTCAACCGGCCAAGGCAAACGCCCTTTATTGGCTTTGAAGTTGTCGGCGATGATTTTCCCTTCTGCTGTTAATACTATTTTTGAAGATGATTCTATCGCTTTAGTTTCAGCAACTACGGCTTCTTTGGTTGGAATTTTAGTATTATTTGGCGTTGCTTTTCTACTTGCTTCAATCGCTTTTCTATTGGCTTCCGCTGCTTTTCTGTTGGCTTCCGCAATTGCCTCACGAATTAATCGGTCAATTTTTTGATCGATTGCTCGTGTTTCTTGTTGTTTTTTCTTGATTTCAGCGGTATATTTTTTCTTATCTTTTTTGATAGAATTTGCTAAAACTTCTTGTTCTTGTTTTTCCTTTTGAAGTGCTAAACGTTCTTTTTCGTTTTCTTCAATCAATTTTTGTTTTGCTGTTTTTTGTACTACAATCTTTTCATTATAATTCGTAAGTTCAGATGTTTTATCTTTAATTTCAACACCTTGCGTCTTTCTAAAGCTGGCATATTGTTTCATATACTGCGCTCGTTTATAGGCTTGAAGGAAATTTTCTGAAGATAATAAAAACATTGCCCGACTTTGTTCTGACCTACTTTTATAGGATTTAACAATCATTTCGGCATAATCCTTTTTTAGGATTTCCAATTCTCTTTTCAATCTATTTATTTGTAACTGATTCAAATACATGTCGTTACTCAACAATTTTGTTTGTTTTTCAGTCGTATTTATTAATTTCTCTTTCAGTTTTATTTTGTTCGATTGGATTACAATAAGTGTAGTAACCGATTTTTCTTTTTTCTTGGTGGCTTGCAACAGTTCTTCGGTTTCACGAATTTCTTTTTGGATTTGCGCTTTTCGTTCTTCCAATTTTTTTTGTTGGTCTTCTGGTTGTGCCCAAACGGAACAAGAAATGAAGAGGATTAAAAAACTATAAATAAATTTTGACATATTGAAGCTTATTTTTTGCAAATTTAATTAATAAAAATTCTTTCGTACGAATTTGGAACAGAATATGGAAAAGAAAGTTCTTCGTTGAAGGAAATACTATTATAATTGATATTTATTGTTGTTTTTTCTGATTTCTGATTGGCCTCAATTGCAATTCCTGTTGGCAAATAAAATTCCTCAGCCGATTTACGATCTTGATAAATTACTTGTAACATTCGTTCTAATGCAGGCTGTGAAATTTCTTCTTTATTTATTAAATAATTATTACCCGACAAATAAAACGTTTTGATACTATCTGTATTGGAAACGGATTCCAATTTGTACCTATTGTTTTCTAAAGACAAATTGTATTTTCCTGTTTTCAAATTATCAAATGCTTGTCCTAATAGTAAGTTTTGAACTTTTTGAAAGTCCAAATCTGTGCCCAACAATTTGCTTAAAGCCGAATAATTTCCGTCGAAATAGCTGCTATTTAATTTCTCGTAATATTGAACTTTTTCAGGAGTAATTAATGCTTTAGCCATTGTAATTCCTAAAATTCGAATGCTTACTAAAATAATTTCGTCTTTCTTAATTTTGATTTCAGCAGTTACATTTTGAGATTGGTTGGGATCTCTATAACTCACACTAGATTTAATGTACAAAGTGTTGAAATTCAATTTATTTTTATAATGATTGTCAATTATTTTATCAGCTGATAGCTTGTTATTAGCAGGTGTTTCTGCTATTACAGCTTTTTTTGCTGAGCAGGAAACAAGGAAACCAAAGAACAGTAAACCAATATATTTATTCATTAATTTTTGTTTTTTAAAGCACTTTCTGCTTTTGAAAAATAGTACTCTTTTTTCTTCATATCGCCCAAACCATTATACGCTTCTCCCAATTGAATATTGAAATTAATTTCTAGTTTTGGATTTTCAATAACAAAATCTAAACCAGATTCAAGGATGTCTTTTGCTTTTTTGAAAGCTCCTTTTTGGTTATTAGACAACCCTAAATAATAATAAAATTCAGGTTGAGTTGGGTAAATTTGTATAAAAGAATCTGCTTTCTTTTCAATAACGTCAAAATCCCCTTTTTCAGTATAACATTCAAACAAAAGTAATGCCGTTTCTAAATCGTCAGGTATTTTTTTCAATTGGATTTCATAAAATCGAATTGCCTTTTCCCAATTTTTTTTATTATGATAAAATTTACCTATTTCTTTCGCAACTTCAACGGATTTATCTGTATCAAAATAGGAAATTGCTTTTTCTAAATCTGTATCAAATTGCGGTTTGTCTTTGATAAAAAGTAGAAATTCATTCAGCATTCTATGTTTTATCTTTTGATCGATTTTTAAACTTCCTAGAACAAAATTCATTGCTTTTACAGCATTTTCCCCATCGTTATTTTTCAAATACGATTTAAATAAGCTCACTTTCGCCCAATCAGAATTTGGAATTTCTAGTTCTAATTTCTTTGCAATTTCTTGAGCTAATACCTCTTGGTTTTGTTTATTATATAGAAAAATTAAAGCCACATAATTCGATTCCTCTTTTGGGTTTTTCTTAATTTGTTCCAATAAATTTATTCGTTCTGAACTATGGTATTTTGGATCTTCTAGAATTTGAGCTTTATAAAGTGTCCGCATTTCTAATTTTCCAACTTGATCATTCAACTCGTTTATTAATTCCAATGCATTGTCGTATTGATTCGTATTCATGTAAAGCGAAACCAAGTCTTCCTTGTACTCTTTTTTGAATTCTATTAATTTTAAAACGATAGGAATTGCCTTTTCAAATTCTTTTGTTTCAAAACATACATCGTACATTCCAGCCCAAAACCAGCGATTAGTTGGATCTAATTTTGTTGCTTTTTCAAATGATTCGAATGCTTTTTTATACTCTTTTGCTTCAAAATAGTTCTTCCCAAGTTCGAAATAAATAGTAGCATTATTGGGTTGAATTTTCAAACATTTTTCTAATTCAATAATTGCTTTATCGTAATTTTCAATTCCTTTTTGCTTCAAAGATTCAAAGAACGAATCTTGAAAATCATCTTTTTCCAATGCCACATCTTCAGGCTGATTTTGTGCCAAAAGCGATGCCGTATTGCATTGCAAAAGGGAAAAAAGTAATATGAAAAATAGTTGTTTCATTTATTCTAAAACGGAGTAATCTCCAATACTGATACTTGTAAAATTACCATCAAAACTTGCAAAACTACCAATCATCGCGTTGTCTAAATTGGCATTTTTTATAGTAGATTGATTTTGTACTAAGCTATTTTTTATTGTTGCATTTTCAACTGTGCATCCTTTTCCTAAAGAAACATTTGGACCAACAGTCGCATTTATCAGTTTTACGTTTTCACCAATAAAACAAGGCTGAATGATGGTACTGTTTTCACAAATAACAGAGGAATCAACTAGATTTTCACCGTCGGCATGAAGGAAATTTAGTAATCTTGAATTGGTTTCTACAGTTACATTTTTGTTTCCGCAATCCATCCATTCATCAACTTTTCCGGGAACAAATTTCAATCCTTTTACCTTCATGTTTTCAAGTGCGTCTGTCAATTGATATTCTCCACCTTTAACAACATTATTATCTAATAAATATTGTAATTCGGCACGTAAAGTTTCCCCTGATTTAAAATAATATATTCCGATTATTGCAAGGTCAGACACAAACTCTTTTGGTTTTTCTACGAAGTCAACAATTTGGTTATTTTCATTCAATTGTACTACTCCAAAAGCACTTGGATCTTCTACTTGTTTTACCCAAATCACGCTATCGGCTGAGGTATCAAGAGAAAAATCGGCTCTAAAAAGGGTGTCGGCATAGGCAACTACAATTGGCCCTTGCATTGATTCCTTAGCACATAGAATTGCGTGAGCCGTTCCTAAAGCTTCATTTTGATAGCAAATAGTTCCTTTTGCACCTAATTTTTCTGCGATTGCAATAAGTTCTACTTCTACTTGTTTTCCAAAATCTTTATGGATAATGAAGGCGATTTCTTCAATTTCTTGATTGATTACCCCTGCGATATCTTCCACTAATCGATGAACGATTGGTTTACCTGCAATTGGGATTAATGGTTTTGGAACGGTTAATGTGTGTGGTCTTAATCGGGAGCCACGGCCCGCCATTGGCAC
>CANKZE010000016.1 GCA_947488545.1 Bacteroidota bacterium | reverse complement strand
GTCCAAAAAGTAGGTTCGCTTAACCGAAGTAGTGAAACTTCCTTTTCGTCTTTTAAAGTGGATAAAAGTTGAATGCAAAAATCTCTTCCCCGTAAATAGGGTATTACAGAAATGAACCTTGTATTACTGAAGGAAATACCATTTTTCTCTTTGTTATAACTAAACCATTGGTGTGCTCCCATATTAATAAGTGTAATATTCTAAACTCGTATCTTCAAAAATAGTTTCACAATCTTCGCCTTCTATTTCTGGACATTTTTTCACTTTCATTTTTACAAAAAAACCGATACTGTCTTTTAAACTCACTTTTATCTCTCTTGAAATTTGATAGTTAACTGAAATTCCATTTTCGGACAGGTTATTTTCTTTGTATTCTGTAATTGCTTTTTCGAATAATTTCTTCATAAAAGTGGAACTTTCCAATGAATATATTTTGTATTCATTCCATCGTTCGCCCATAGGATAGGAGTAGGAAAAACTAGTGAATAGGTATTTTTTGGAGTGAATATTAAATGTTTGATAATCTACACTTTTTCCCCACTGACCACCTTTAATAGTGTCAACCAAACTTCCTTTGCTAACTACTAATTTGCCAAAACAATTATGACAATCATCGCCTTTTATAGTTTGAAACTTTACATTGAAGCCAGAATTATCTTGTTTTTTATTGGAACAAGAAGAATTGATTACTAGTAAAGCTAGAGTTACTAAAAATGTGAATTTATTGCGCATTTGTTTGATAAAAGGGATTGAATTTAATGAAAATTATAAGCAATTTTAGTTCATTGAGCCATTAAGTTTGTGTTATGGTGATGAAATGTTTACCTCAATAATGAAAAATGTGATTTGAAAGTTCTCCAAACATTTGATCCACTACTGTCTTTTTCAATATACTCCAATACAAACCAATAATCGGTGGCTGGTAATGGATTTCCGTTGTAATTTCCATCCCATCCTTGGCCTAAAGGGTTTAATTGAGTAATTAATTTTCCGTACCTATCAAAGATGTAAATTTTAGCAGAAGGTTGGTTTTGAATACCATAAATATTCCAATAATCATTGTAGTTGTCACCATTTGGCGTGAAATAATTTGGGAAATCTATCACCAAAGTGAAGGTTTTTAAATTGGTACAATTAAAAGCATCTTGAACGGTAATAGTATGTAATCCAGAAGGAACTAAAGTAAATACATTTGAGGTTTGAAACGGACCATTATCGAGTTGGTATAAAAAGGGTCCAGTTCCACTATTTACAATCACAGTTACACTCGCACTATTGGATATGTTATTTTCAACGTATGCATACAAACTAACAGCAGGATTAGCAGTAGAAACGATAGCTGAAACCGCAGGTGAAGATACACAGCCAGTAATT
Organism: Bacteroidota bacterium; assembly: GCA_947488545.1. Taxonomy (GTDB): domain Bacteria; phylum Bacteroidota; class Bacteroidia; order Flavobacteriales; family Flavobacteriaceae; genus Flavobacterium. The sequence goes on along the minus strand of CANKZE010000016.1, from coordinate 32,299 downwards.
GTATTTGTGGCAACAACAGTATAAGTTCCAATTACTGAGGCTAAGTAGGTACTTTGAAAGGAATTAGGAATTGGATTTCCGCTAAAAGTCCAGTTAAAAGTATGATTTAAATTGCCTAAACCAGAGTCTAGTAAATAGTTTTGGATTACGCTTCCTGAAGCATTTACACAAATAGCACCATCAGTTAATATTGGTTTTGGTAATGGGAGAACTCTTACCGAAAATATACCCGGGTTTCCGGTACAACCATTTGATATTGGCGAAACGGTATAATTAACTATTCCTATTGAATTACCTGAATTTTGTAGTTGTTGCGCAATTTGATTTCCTGTTCCATTTGAATCTCCTGTTGGTCCATAGGAAATAGATGTCCAAGAAAAAGTACTACCACTAACAGTCGAAGTTAAAGGTATATTTGTGGTTTGATTACTACAAATGGAAGGATTGGAGATATTAGTTAATTGAGGTATTGGTTTTACAATTACTGGAATTGATAATGGCAAACCGATACAGCCGGAGTCAACAGGAGTAACATTATAAGTCGCTAATCCTGGTATTAGATTATTATTTACTAATGTTTGATTGATATTATTCCCAGAACCTGATAGCGCACCAGTTACATTATTTTGTGTTACTAGCCATGAAAATGTTGTTGCTGATAGATTACTTGAAAGTATAATATTTGTATTTTCATTAGAGCAAATGGACTGATTTATAGAATTCGAAGTTACTGTTGGTCTTGGATTTACTTTAACTAATGCCGTTGTGCTATTTCCTGGGCAACTATTTAAAATAGAATTAATATTGTATAAAACTTCTCCTTGAATAGAATTGTTATTCGTTAATGTTTGAGTAATAGAACTTCCGGAACCGTTAGTTGCTCCATTTGCATTCGTTTGAATCACAGACCAATTATAGGTTGTACCAGTAATATTACTTGATAAATTAATAGGAATAATTGTATCGCCAGAACATATTATTTGTTGGTTTGGGGTAGCAACAATAACGGGTTTAGGTGTAATATTTATTCCAACATTTATAGGATTTCCAATACAATTATTGGCTGTTGGAGTTATAGTGTAATCTGCTATTCCGAAATTAGTTGAATTCGAATTTAAAATTTGATTTATAGAATTACCACTTCCTGGGTTTGCTCCCACAACATCTGTTTGATTAACGGTCCAATTAAAAGTAGTTCCAAGAACATTTCCTGATAAATTAATTGAAGTGCTCTGACCAGAACAAATATTTTGTGAATTAGGATTTGCAATTGCATCAGGAATTGGATTTACTATAACTGTTGATTGAATTGGACTTCCCACACACCCATTTGCAGAAGGTGTTATTTCATAAATCACATTTCCTGGAGTGAAGCTTGAATTTGTAAGTGTTTGATTTATTAAGTTTCCAGATCCAATTGTTGCCCCGGTTACATTGGTTTGAATTATTGTCCAATTAAAAGTTGTTCCTATAAGATTACTAGACAATGAAATAGTAGCTGAGGATAAGGAACAAATAGTATTCGCTGATTGAATAGCGGTTGCAACCGGCACTGGTTTTATTTCTATTGTTGTTGTTGCTGTAACTTGTGAACAACCACCTGATGCTACTATTGTATAAGTAACCACATAATTTCCCGGAGCACTTGTGCTTGGGGTAATAGCACCTGTAGTTGAATTAATAGATAAACCAGCAGGGGTTGAAGTAAATGTCCCACCAGAAAAAGAGGCTGTTCCGTTTAATGTAACCGCTTGCGCAGTTGATAATGAAGCACAAAATGGAGAACCGGCATAAGTAATTGTGGCAGTTGGAGTTGCAGTAATCACCACATTTGTAGTAACAGGAACAGAAGGGCAACCGCCAGCTGCTAATGTTGAATAAGTAACTACATAATTCCCAGGTGTACTTGTGTTAGGGGTTATATCTCCGGTAGAGGCATTGATAGTCAAACCAGTTGTTGAGGTGAATGCACCTCCAGTATAGGCTAAAGTTCCATTTAAGGTAACAGCTTGCGCAGTATTTAAAGTAGTACAAAACGGAGAACTAGCATATACAATCGTAGCTGTTGGAATAGCAGTAATTGTAACATTGGTTGTAGTTTGTATTGAAGCACAACCTCCTGAAGTTAATGTTGTATATGTAACCACATAATTACCTGGTGTACTAGTGCTAGGAATAATAGCACCCGTAGTAGAATTAATAGACAAACCAGCAGGAGTTGAAGTATAAGTCCCACCAGTATAGGTACCTGTTCCGTTTAATGTAACCGCTTGCGCAGTTGATAGTGAAGTACAAAATGGAGAACCAGCATAAGTAATTGTAGCAGTTGGAATTGCAGTAATTGCTATTGGAGTGGTCGCCGGTAGAGGATTACATCCGTTAGTGTTTGAAACGTTATAGGTTATTGTATAATTGTTAGGTAAACTTGTATTGGGTGTTATCTCTCCCGTTGTTGAATTTAAAGTTAATCCTGCAGGGCTTGAAGTATAAGTACCTCCAGTAAAAGCTCCTGTTCCTGTTAAAGATAATGATTGTATGTTGCTGTCGTTAATGCAATAACTTGTCGAAGTATAACTTATTGAAGCTGTTGGAACATTAATAACATTTATTGTATCACTTTTTACACTCACACAACCTAAGCTGTTAGTTAAAGTCAAAGTTACAATATAATTCCCAGGGTTAGGATAAGAATGAGTTGGGTTAGGGCTAGTAGATGTTGTTCCGTCACCAAAATTCCATAGGAAATTTGTAAATGAGGATGATGCTGGGGTTATTGATAAAGCGCTTGAAAAAACGGTATTTGAAAAACAATTATTAGTTATACTAAAATCTGCTACGGGGTCACCTACTGATAGCGTGGTTGATAAATTTACTATACAACCTGTAACAGAAGTTAATACACAGTTATAAATTGCACCTACTGTTGGGTTAGTAACATTGATATTTTGAGTAGTCTCTCCAGTGCTCCATAAATAACTAAATCCTGGAGGTGCAGATAAAGTTGCACTTGTTGAATTTGAACAGTAAATAGTTGTAATAGAAAGCGGTGAACAATAAGCATCAATATAGGCGTAGCCAAAATGACCACCTAAATCGCAATCTCCTGTTGCAAACTCAATTGTTATTGAACCTCTTCCGATGTAGGGAGTTAAATTTAAACCAACGGTTGTCCAGTTTTTATATCTTATTGGTGAGGCAGATAAACTAGTAGAACAAGTTTGAAATCCCGGAATACTTGAATTTGAAACCACTGAATATTGTCCACATGTTGGGTCAATAATTTGATTAGTAGAATCATAAACTTTTATTTCAAATCGGGGTTGATCTATTGCTGTATGGGTTGGGTCTTGAAACACAACTGCATATTTATAAATAAAGAGGGCATTAGAAGAAGTTACATTAGGTATTGTATAAGATAATTTTTCTGCTTGTCTACCAGTGCTAGAGTTTCCTAATCTTGCAGAATAAAGACCTCCGGGTGCTACAACAGGAACAGTGTTACAAGTATAAGGATCTGTTCCAGTTCCACTCATTATGGTGTGTCTTCCGGCAATTATTGTTGATGGAGTTGTATTTATAGGGCAACATGAACCAGTTTGTCCATTCCAACCATTGAAATTTCCAAGTTCAAAATCAGCGTTTACACAGGATGAGGTTTGTGAAAAAGAGAAAAAGCTTGAAAGTAAAAGTATAATGAATAGGACTTTTTTCATGAAAATTATTATTAATTTGAAATGTATGAATACAAATCGATTCATAGCTTTGTTGAGGGTTTTAATCATAACAAATTTACTAATAATAAATAACAATCAGAAGTAATAATTCAAAATCATTTGTTACATTTATTTAACGTAAACAAACTATGTATTAAAAGATATACATTTTTTCATGCAGAATAATAGCGATTAATAATAAGAAATTACGCTAACTAAGTTTGTTAAAATAAAATTCATTGCTATATATTTAATTCTTATTTTTAGACTTTTAAAAATAGTAATTAAATTAGTTTTCCCTATAACATAACCCTTTAATAAAATATGGCTTCAATTGGTTGGATCGATTTTAGCAGAAAAGATAGAAACCGAGTTGGAAGTATTTTAGATTTACTTCGAACTGAGGGCCAAGTAGATGAATTGGGTATTGGAACCATTCGTGATGGTTTGGCTAATTCTTTGTTTCCGGGTATTTCTACTATCCAAACGCGAGCAAAGTACTTTTTTATAATCCCATATATACTCCAAGATTTTTTGATGCTTCCAGTTGCTGAAAGAAAGAAGAAGTTGCCCACTGATTATTTAGAAAATGAAGAATACGAAGTGATGTGGTATCTAGCAGAAAAATACAACCATCAAGAGGGTCATGGTGTTATTGGTATTAGTAAATTTAAAGAGAAAAATGAAAAAATAGCAAGGCGCCCATCAGAGATTTATTGGAACGGATTAAATGTAATGAAGTGTCTTGATTCAAAAGGGTTGTCTGCCGTTGCTTTTTTAAACAAGGCCATAAAAAGTAATGAGGAAACATTAGTACAGTATATTTCAACAGATGGTGAAGGCGATGATAACGATGCGGGATTTGAAAACTACTTTAATATCAACGTTCCCATAAATAAAAATTGGAAAATCAATTTAGATTTAAACCTAAAATCCACAGAGGCAGAATTTTTAAGAGATAGTATGTTGGATGTTAAAGACTCTGTTTTATCTTTATTGGTGAGTGACGACCAGATTTATAGTGAGTTTGAAAGTTCTAGTAAATTTCTTGATTTTGCAAAAATTTCTTATTCTAAAATTGAAAATAAACAACTAAAACAAAATGTGATATTAGCACATGATTTTGCAATTTTGATGCAGGGAGCTCATATTGCCTATAATCAAGAATTGCAAAAACAATTTTTTGGATCTAATTGTTTTGAGGAAAAATGGCAAGAGTGGTTTAGTAAATTTAAACAGAATATGATTAATTATTCTGAATTTAATGTAGATGATTTATTTGTATTTTCAAATAGTACTCGAGGATATACACGTGATTTTGTTCAGAATTGGTTTCAATTATTACAGTCGGAAAGTTTGGATCTAGAAAAGAAATCAATGCTTATAAAAAATCAAGAGTACCGAGCTAAAGGAAAAAAAGCAAGATTAAAATTCAATAAAAAAGAGAATGTTTCAGAAGGAAAGGCTATAGGTTTAGGATTACTTGAATATAGATTCATGAATGCCAAGGACATTGTTAAAGACATAAAGGAAGGATTGAAAAATGTTTGATGCAAAACACAACCGATTAGATTATGGGGCTTCTCTAAAACCGCCAACCGGCTATAATTTAGATTTTGCTGTTACGACCTCTTATACATTAGATTTAGAAGCAATTCTGTTAATTCCGGTTGCATTATTTTTTTCAGGTGATTTAGATTTTAACCCAAAAGATATTAGAGAAGACATGTTGGAAGCACTAACCAATGTTTCCAAACACATTGCTATATTCTGTCAACGAGGAAAAATAAAAGTAGCGCAACCGTACCATCCTTTAATGGCCTATTGGGAAAAAGGGATTCATCAAATTCAAATGCCAAATTACGATCAATCGTTTCATCCTAAAATATGGATTATCAGATATATTTCAGATAAAAAAAATGCAACTGTTAAATATCGATTCATAAGTACGAGTCGAAATTTGACATTTTCTAGGGACTGGGACATCGCTATAACCACCGATGGAGAGGTCAATAAAAACGAAAAAGATAATAATATTGGAATAATTGACTTCTTACATTATTTAAAATCAAAAAGTGGAAATACAATTCCAGAAGTGTTTTTTAAAGAATTGCCAAAAGTAGTTTTTGATGTGCCAGATGGTTTTTCGGAAATAGCATTCCACCCAATAGGAAATTTAAATAAAAACTATCCAAATCCAATTACAACTAAAACAGAAAAGCAAGATGAAAGATTGGTTGTATCTCCATTTTTAGATAAAACTACTTTGGATTATTTTGTAAAAACTAGTAAACGTTTTTCATTATTTAGCACTGATTTCGAATTGTCTAGTTTACCAGAAATAGTTTTAAGTACAATATCGGAAAAATACCGTTTTAATCCATTTATAGAAGACGCAGAAAGTTTAGATGAATTGAGTGAGCCCGATGAAATTCCTTTTCGACAGAATCTTCATGCTAAGTTTTTTATAGATAAAAAGGGAAGAGCTATTTCTTGGTATATTGGATCTGCAAATGCTAGTAAACCTGCATCTGAAAGGAATATTGAATTTATGGTGGAGTTGAAAACGAGTGGTTCAGCTATGAGTCCTAAAAATATTAAAAATAAGTTGATTTCGACCAATAATTCATCAATCATTCTTTTTGAAGCTTTTGAAGTTAATGTGATTGAAATTACAGAATCGGAGAAAATAAAAGCGCAGGAATTGAGAAGGATTATTCATGAAATATCTGGCGTTTCATTTACTGGAAAGGCTATTTTAAATGAATTTGGCAGATATGATTTAGAAATAAATATCCCCTTATTGAATGTTAAATTACCAAGCGATACAATAATTAAAATAAAACCTTTGCCAGAGAATAAGATTCAAAGTATTGAAATAAATCTTGGAATTGAACAACGAATAAAAGATTTTAAAAATTACGATGAAACTCTGTTAAGTCCATTTTTAATTATAGAAATTTACAACGACCTCGAAATAGAAAAGAGGTTCGTTGTTGATATGAAAATAGATTTAGAACCTTCTCGATTAAATAAAATTTTCTCTTTAATAATTAATGATCGTTCTCGATTTCTAAATTATTTATCTTTTCTTTTATCTGAAGAAACCCCAGATAAATTAGAAGATAATAATCAGAAAAGCAATAAGAAAAAAGAAAATGGAATGGAGGGTTCAATTGCCTTTTTTGATGGTACCCCAATTTATGAAAAATTAATGATTACATCAAGTAGAAACCCAAGCCGGCTTTCGAAAATAAGTAATTTGATAGAACGTTTAAAAGGGGAAAAAGAAATTAACGGCAACGATATAATATCAAAAGAATTTTACGAATTATGGTCTGTTTTTAAACCAGCTGAGAAACCTTGATAATGGAAGCTAAAGAATATATAGAAAAAGCTATAGCGGGACTAAAAGATTTTCAGTTAGAAACTGTAAACTACACTATTGAGCAGTTTTTTGAGCACAATAAAACTAAAATGCTCATTGCAGATGAGGTGGGACTCGGAAAAACTATTGTATCTAGGGGTATAGTAGCAAAAATGTATGAGAAACATATTTTAAGTAAAAACAAATCAAAGCCATTTAATATAGTTTACATCTGTTCTAATCAAGCTATAGCAAAGCAAAATATTGAAAAGTTAAATATTTTTTATGGCGAACATGGCGAACAAGTTATAGATTATTCAAGTTCCGATGATAGAATATCAGCACTTGCCTATGAACCAAAAATCTTAACTAATAAATTTAAATTCAGAATTAAGGCCTTTACACCTGCAACTTCATTTGATCAAAAAACAAATGTGGGTAGGTCTGACGAGCGCATTTTATTATACAGATTATTAGTTAATCACGGTTCTTTTTCAGACAAGAAAAACAGTTTAAAATGGCTATTGAAAGGCAATCGATTTATGAACGATTCGAATTGGGAAAAAGCGATTGAAGATGCTAACTTATTTGAAGCTGGGAAGAAGCAAAAACACCATAATTTAGGAAACTACCGTAGCATTCGTAAAGATTTATATTTAAAATTTATTAAGGCATTGAATCAAAAGGTGGCAATTGAAAATTTCAAAGCCATTTATAATCATTTTGATATAAAGGAAGAAAAAACGGCCTTATTTTTATTAGAGAAAATATGTTCCGAGCGAATTCAGATTAATAATTATTCAACCAAATTTAAACATTTTAGGGCGATTATAAATTTATTAAGAATTAAACTATCAGAGTGTTGTAAAGAATATTTAGAGGCTAATTTGTTTATTTTAGATGAGTTTCAGAGGTATAATAAGCTCATAAAATCGAAACAGTCGGATGAACCTGGAATTGAGTTGGCAAGACAAATATTAAATAAAGAAGGGGCTAGAGTTTTAATGTTGTCTGCAACACCTTTCAAACCTTATACAAATGAATTTGATCATTTAAATGGCGAACACCATCATAAAGAATTTGAAAATGTTTTAAGATTCTTGTTAAAAGGAGAAAGTGAGATTTTTTGGGAAGATTTTGAAAGTAACAGAAAAGCATTTTTTAATCAGTTGAGGCATATTTCTACCTTGAAAGATGATTTTGATTCTGCAATCCAAACTAAAGAAAATTTAGAAAAAATATACCGTTCCTGTATTGCAAGAACAGAAAGGATGTTGGTTTCTAAAGATAAAGACGCGATGATGAAAAACAATATTCATGTCTTAAAAATTAGTAAGGAAGATATATTTGATTTTATTCAATTTGACAAAATCATCCAACATCTAAACGAAACACATAAAAGTAAATTAGCAATTCCAATAGAATATGCAAAATCTTGTCCTTATCCATTATCATTTCTTACCAATTACCAACATAAAAAAAAGCTAGAAGAACATTATAAAGATGATAAGGTTTTACAAAAATTAGTAAACTCATCTAAGGATAATTGGCTAGATTTTAATTTAATTCAACATTACAAGCCTTTGTATAGTACAAAAAGTAAAGTAATTCCAAATGCTAAAATTAGATTATTACTTGATGAAACAATTGATAAAGAAGGATGGAAATACCTCTGGATTCCACCTAGTCTGCCGTATTATGAAATGAGAGGAGCCTATGCTAATTCAAAAGGATATACAAAAACACTGCTTTTTTCATCCTGGAAGATGGTACCCCGAATGGTAGCGAGTATCGTTTCATATGAAGCCGAGCGGTTGTCTGTTGGAAAATTACTTCAAAAAACTAACAGAACAGACACCTATTTTGTGAAGAAAAGATATCCATTTCCATTATTAACATTTAAAACAGTAGGAGAAGAAAAAGCATTGTCAGGCATGAACAATTTCATGTTAAATTATCCTTCAATATATCTTTCAGCATTATATGATAGTGCTCAAAATATAAATGAAAATAAAACTTTACACCAAATTAAAACAGAATTAGGATTAAAAATAAAATCTAATTTATTGGCTCTAAATGTATTTGAATTTGGTTCTGAAGACGGTGATTGGCAAAAATGGTCCTGGTTTTCTGTTTTGTTATTAGATAAAAATCATGACAATAATGACCAGCTTCAAGCCTGGTTGAATTCAAAATTAGTTGATGATATTGCAGTTGATGTTGAAGATTCAGAAAATAAAGAAGATAAATCTTCAAAAAACAAACATTTCGAAGAAATTAAAAAGGTAGTTTGCAAAAATGAAATTCCTAAACTAAGTAAATTAACTCCAGAACTTTTTCAATCCATCGTAGATTTTCTAGTTGATTTATGCCTTGGATCGCCTTCAAATGCTGCCTTTAGAGCCTTCGATAAATTATATGATAATAGTATTGAAAAAAAATTAGATGAAAGCTATCAGGTCGGGTCTGGGTTTATTTCACTTTTTAACAAACCTGAGAGTATTGCTGTAATCCAACTTAATACTAATCAAAAAGAATATTATAAAAGCACCTTGGAATATTGTATAGATGGAAATATTCAATCTCTTCTTGACGAATATTTTTATATGTTAAAAGATAGCAATAGTGTTAGGGACAGTAAACAGTTAGCAGAAACAATAACCGATATCTTATTAATTCGATCGTCTCCTCTAGAAATAGGAAATATAAAAAATTTAAAAACGGAAAAAAAAGATAAAAATAGAATTCGTTCGCATTTTGCATTAGATTTTGGTGAACAAAAGATAACCTCTGCAAAAGCGAATCGTCAAATAAATATTCGTGAAGCATTCAATTCCCCCTTCAGACCATTTGTTTTGGCCTCCACCTCTATAGGTCAAGAAGGATTGGATTTTCATTTCTATAGTAAGAAAATCGTACATTGGAATCTGCCGTCTAACCCTATTGATTTTGAGCAGAGGGAAGGAAGAATTCACCGTTTTAAAGGTCATGTAATTCGATTAAATGTAGCTGATAAATACAAAAATTTATTAGACGATAAGCATCTGAATGTTTGGGATAGCCTCTTTGAAATAGCTTCACAAGTTGAAAAATCCAATTCCGATTTTCCGTGTGATTTAATTCCATGCTGGCACCTAGAAACTGAGGACCATTTAAAAATAAATAGAATACTACCCTTATACCCTTTTAGTAAGGACATAGATAAATACCAGAAACTCCTTAAGGTTTTAGCTTACTACAGATTTACTTTTGGTCAACCTCGACAAGACGAACTTATTGAAATACTAGAAGATGGCGCCGACTCTAAATTAATTAATGAATTGTTAATTAATTTAAGCCCTATCTATTTTAGACAATAGATTTTCAATATTGTAAATTATACTTGCTATACAATTTCTTAGAAAAAAATCGTTTTACTCTTGTTTTTATATGTTAAATAAGGAATTTTTACGTTTACTAAATTTGATGTTTATTTTATATATTATTAAAAAATTTTTCTTAATATTGTTAAAATTAATTTAATATTTTGATGTAAAACAAATAAATACTGTTTTCATATTTTGTCAAAAACAATAATTTTACTATTAATAATTTAAATATTGAACAATAACTATGGCGATTAATTTACAGAAAGGACAAAAAATAGATATTGGAGTTTCTAAATTTACTGTTGGATTGGGTTGGGACCCAAATGAAGGAACTGGGCATGATTTTGATTTAGATGCTTCAGCTATTATGATAAATACTGATAGAAAATTAATTAGTGAAAATCATTTTATATTTTATAATAATTTATGTGGTTTAGGGCATGGGAATCCAAAAGACTGCAGTTCAAACAATTGTGGCGCTGGATTATTTGGACTAATTCACACAGGTGATGACCCGGATGGGAAAAGTAGTGATGGTGATGATGATGAGGCGATTGAAATAGACTTATTAAGAGTTCCTCAAGATGTAAATGAGATTTTATTTGTGGTTACTATAGATCAATTTGAAGCGAGAAGACAAAACTTTGGTCAGGTTAGAAATTCCTATATTAGAATAGTTGATAATACAAATAACCAAGAAATTGCAAAATATGAATTAGATGAAGATTTCTCAATTGAAACAGGAGTTGAATTTGGTAGATTATACAGACGGAATGGTGAATGGAAGTTTGAGGCGTCTGGAATAGGATATAAAGCAGACTTATCCTACTTTTTGGAAAAATATTATTCTGGACAAATTATAAAATAAGATATGGCAATAAATCTTCAAAAAGGTCAAACTATTGACTTACGCAAAAATGATAGAGGAGAATCATTTGATTTATCTCAAGTTACTATTGGATTAGGTTGGGATGTAAAACAAAAAGAAACTGGTTTTTTCGGAAAAATATTCGGAGGATCTAGTGAAGAAGAATATGATTTAGATGTAATCGCTTTTCTACTTGATTCCAATGGAAAAGTGGCTAATCTTGGTAGAGATTTGTTTTTTCCAAATGGGAATAAAGTGGGTTTACATGCTGGTGATGTTATCTTTTTCAATAGTATGACTTATCCATCTGGTTCAGGAACCTCAAATATGTTATTTCCTGAAGGAACCTCAAAATATTCTACTCAACAAAAAATTAATCAACTTTTAAACAATGGAGAATTAATAGTTCATACTGGCGATAATTTAACAGGTGAAGGCGATGGTGATGACGAACAAATTATAATCAAATTAGATTCATTGCCTGCTAAAATTGACAAAATAATCTTTTTAGTATGTATTTATCAAGGAATAAATAAAAATCAACAGTTTGGGAAAGTAGAAAATGCCTTTATTAGAGCTTGTGATAAGAATAACAAAGAAATTGCAAAATATACACTTTCAAATAGTCCAGAATTAGAAAATAAGCATTCGCTAGTTTTTGGTGAAACTTACCGTCATAACGATGGATGGAAATTCAGAGCTATTGGGGAGCCTCATTATACTGATAATTTTGTTGAAATTCTGAAAAAATACATATATTAATCAATTGAATTTAAAATTAGAATATTCAAAACACGAACATCTTTCTTTTGATTTATGGCTCACTTTAATAAAATCGAATCCAGAATTTAAGAATAAAAGAAATTCGTTATTTAAAGATTTTTTTGAAGTTGATTGTAGTCTTGAAAAAGTTTCCGAAGTAATCAGATATTATGACGTTTTGTTTAATAATATTAATGAAAAAACGGGATTAAATATTGATACTTTTGAGATTTATTATTTAATATTAGAGGCCCTAAATGTTAATTTAAACAATATTGAGATTGAAAAGTTAGGTGAATTTTATAATGAATCTGAAAAGTTATTTATGAGTAATAAACCTGATTTAATTTATAATAACATTCAGGTTTTGTTCAATCAAATTATAGAAAATGAAAAAACGATAAGCATACTAAGTAATACTGCATTTATTAAGGGTACTACTTTAAGGAAATTACTTAAGCATTACGAATTAGATAATTTTTTATTATTTCAAATTTATTCAGACGAAACTGGTTTCTCTAAACCAAATAAAGAAATATTTCAATTGGTTTGCAATGAAATTGGAAAATTTAAATCTATAGAGAAAAATAAAGTTTTGCACATAGGTGATAACAAAATAGCTGATTATGATGGAGCGATGAATTTTGGATTTGATGCGTTATTAATAAAAATATAAAAGTGAAAAGCAGTTACAGTTTAAATAAAATTATTGATGAAAATCAATGCCCCTTTGATGAAAATGAATACAGTTGGTTTAAATTTGGAGATAAACATTATGCAGAAAAATTTGCTATAGAATTGTTCAATGGGTTTATTGAAAAATACAGCGATTTACTATTGTCAGAAGAAGAAATCGTTTTATTGCCAAGCCCTTATTTATCGATTCCTACTGCATCTAATTTTTTATGTTTTTATTTTAAAAAATGTTTAGATAATTTTCTTTATACTAATAATAGAAAAACTAGTATCGAATCAAAAATATATAGAAATCAAACTTATGTTGATGATTATGGAAATTTGAGTTTTGAAGAAAGAGTAAGATTAATAGCAAATGACACCTACTATATTGATAGAAATTTCATTAACAATAAATTCTGTATATTTATTGACGATATAAAAATCACGGGAAGTCATGAACTTACGGTTAATAGAATATTAGAGCAATATAATATAAATGGTGAATTTGTATTTGTTTATTTCGCGGAATTAGTAAATAAAGAAATTCATCCAAAAATTGAAAACTTCTACAATTATTATTCAGTTAAGAGTATTGATGATATTGTAGATGTTGTTAATAGAGAGAAATTTCAATTTAATACAAGGATAATTAAGTACATTTTAAATCTTGACGAAGAACGATTTAGTTTTTTAATAAAAAACATTTCGTCTAAAAAAAGAAATGAATTATTCTTTTTAGCAATTAGTAATAATTACCATCAAATTATTGAATATAAAAATAATTTGGATAAATTAAAGTAGAGTATATAAATAATTAAACAAAAATTAAACAAACTAAAATTATGGCAATCAATTTACAAAAAGGACAAAGAGAAAACATCAATGCTCCAAAATTTACAATTGGTTTAGGTTGGGATACTAACAGTAGTTCAACCGGAACAGATTTTGACTTAGACGCTTCTGTTTTCATTTTAGGTGAGAACAAAAAACTTGTTTCTGACGCTCATTTTATCTTCTTCAATAATTTAAAATCTCCGGATGAATCAGTAATTCATACAGGTGATAATTTGACAGGTGATGGAGATGGAGATGATGAGCAAATTAAAATAGATTTAACCAAAATAGATCCATCAGTTAAAGAAATTTGTGTTGTTGTTACTATTCACGAAGCAGAATCTAGAAGACAAAATTTTGGTCAGGTTCGTAATTCCTATGTTAGAATAGTTGATGATAGTAATAATACCGAATTAGTTAAGTATGAATTGGATGAAGATTTTTCAATAGAAACAGCTGTAGAATTTGGTAGAATATATAATAGAGAAGGCCAATGGAAATTTGAAGCTATTGGAATGGGTCAAACCGGAGGTCTTGGTGAGTTTTTAAATAAGTATAACTAAAAATAACAAAAAAATGGCAATAAATCTTCAAAAAGGTCAAAGAATAAACCTTGTAAAAAGTAGTGGAAGTACCTTACAAAACATTTGTGTAGGAATTAACTGGGGAGCAATAGAAACTAAAAACTGGTTAGGTATGGCTTCAAAAGAAGCTGTCGACTTAGATGCGTCTTGTGTATTGTATGATGAAAATAAAACGGTTTTAGACATTATCTATTTTGGAAACCTAAGATCTGCTGAAGGCGCAATATCTCATAGTGGTGACGATTTGACTGGTGATATGGATGGTGATGACGGTTTAGATAACGAAATCATAACAGTTGATTTTGCAAGACTAAATCCTGCAGTAGCAAACATAGCTTTTGTTTTAAACAGTTTTAGAGGACAAGATTTTGGAACAATTCCATTTGCTTCAATCAGAATTTACGAAGGAACTCCTACTAGAGTAAATGAGATTTTTGCAACATTCGATATCGCAAATGGCTCTGGATTTGCAGGACATGTTTCTATGGTTATGGGAGTGTTTTACAAAAAAAATAATGAATGGAAATTCAATGCAATTGGAGAACCTACTAAAGATAGAAACTTACAAGAGACAATTAATACAGTAACAAATCAATTTTTATAAAAATGAGAAGACTACCCGTATACCTATTATTAGACACTTCAGGTTCAATGTCTGGAGAGCCTATTGAGGCAGTAAAAAATGGAGTTCAAATAATGATTAGTTCATTACGTCAAAATCCACAAGCTATTGAAACTGCTTTTTTAAGTGTTATCACTTTTGATAGTTCAGCACAACAAATTATTCCATTGACTGATTTAGCCTCATTTCAAATGGTCGATATTCAGGCAACTGGAGTAACTGCTCTAGGAGAAGCTTTAAAATTAGTCGCTTATAAAATTGATACTGAAGTTCAAAAAACAACAACTGATCAAAAAGGAGATTGGAAACCTTTGGTTTTTATTATGACTGATGGAAATCCAACAGATGATTATATTAGTGGATTAAACGAATTTAAGAAAGCAAAAGTTGCTTTTACAGTTGCCTGTGCAGCTGGAAGTGGAGCAGATACAGATATTTTAAAACAGATTACTGATAATGTAGTTAGTTTAGATACTGCAGATAGTGCGAGTATTGGTAAATTTTTCCAATGGGTAACAGCTTCAATTGGGGTTAGTTCTTCAAAAGTTGAAGAATCTGGAAAAGAAGTTGTAGGACTGAATGAACTACCTCCACCTCCAACGGAGTTGAATATTGTTGTTTAAGTATATAATTACTTAGATAATTTAACATCAGGAATTGATTAGGTAACTTATTTTTATCGTAAGTACAATTCCTGATGTTAGTTTTATAAAAATGTTGAATTTATCAACTTAACACTATTCGTTAATTATTTATGGAAAATAATTTTGATGATGTAATGGCCAAAAGGTCAGATGAAGAATTAATTGCGATTATTACAATTGATAAGAACAAATATCAAGAGTCAGCAATTATTTCTGCTCTGAAAGAATTTGAATATAGAAATTTGGATAAAGCAATTCTTGAGGATTATATCAATAATTCAAAGAATACAGATGAAAATGAATTAGGTGTAGAGAATCTAAATCAGATATATAAATTCGCTAATAAAATAATTGAAAAACAAAATTGTAGCATCAGTGAAGTTCAAAATATTCTAATTGAAAATGGCTATAATTCAAATGATATCTCCTGGGTGGTAAATCGATTGTTATTTAAACAACAAGAAAAAAAAGATGCTATCGATGATATGTTCTATGGAACTCTATGGTTTGCAGGTGGATTTTTACTAACAGTTGCAGATATAGGTTATATTTTTTATGGAGCAATCCTAGTTGGTGGATTTCAGTTTTTAAAAGGTGCATTTAATTACCTTTCAATTAATTCTAAATAATGAGTAAATAATTAAAATCTGGACTACTTATTAATATTAAACTAAAAAATTAAAAATTGGACAATCAAATATTGGATCAATTTTCAAATAAAATAAATTATGGCAATAAATTTAGAAAAAAACGAAGATTCAAATGAAAGAAGCCTGGTGCTATCAGAAGCTGCAATTGACAGTTTGAAAAAAACAGCTCCTTGGACTAAATTCATTAGTATATTAGGTTTAATTTTAGGAGTATTCTTTATAATTGGTGCATTTGCATTATTTTTTTCGAAAGGAATGTTAGCTTATGCTGGGAGTACTATGGGGATTTTGTATTTAATACTTGCATTTGTATTCCTTCGTATTCATTCTCTTCTTTACAATTATTCAAATGAATTGAAGGTTATAAATTATGATAGCTCTTTAGATTATGCATTTGAGATGCAGCAAAAATTTTGGAAGTATAATGGCATACTTGCTATTGTCTATATTTCATTTGTACTTCTTGCCTTTTTATCATTTATTATTGGTGATCTAATACACTAATTACTCCCTAGATTTATTTTTATTAGAAAGTTAAAACCAATAATCATTTACAAAATGCAGTATCAATTTAGAATTTTAAGAACAAGCAATTCGTTGAAAGTAAAGCTATTATTTACTTTCTTAATAAGCCTATTTTATTTAAATACTAACGCCCAAGAGGATTTTAATCAAACAAAATTTGATTCAATTGAAAACTCTTACCATTATGAATATGGTACGATATATCTCGCCAATGGTGTTGGTAAACTAAATATACCAAAAGGATTCAAATATTTAAATTCTGAGCAGGCTGAAAGAGTATTAGTTGATTTATGGGGTAATCCAAAAAGTGAAAATATATCATTAGGTATGATTCTTCCTGAAAATACGGGAGTTTTAACTGAGAATAGTTATGCATTTAATATTCAGTATGAAGAAATTGGTTATGTCAAAGATGATGATGCGGACGATATAGATTATGATGATTTATTGAAACAAATGAAAGAAGAGTCAATTGAAGAAAATAAATTAAGAATTAAAGAGGGATATGAAAGTATTTCAGTAATCGGATGGGCTGCTCAGCCATATTATGATAGCGAAAGGAAAATTCTCTATTGGGCCCAAGAATTTAAATTTGGGAATAGTGAAGTTAATACCCTTAACTATAATATAAGGATTTTAGGCAGAAAAGGGGTTTTTGTTTTTAATGCCATTGCAACTACAAAAGAATTGCCTCTTGTACAAAGAGACATTAATAAAGTGCTAAATATATTTGAGTTTAGTTCTGGATATAAATACGAGGAGTTTGATTCATCAGTTGATGAGGTTGCCGCGTGGACTATCGGAGGGCTTGTTGCTGGAAAAGTACTTGCAAAAGTTGGTTTTTTTGCTATAATTGCTAAGTTTGGTAAAATTATCTTTTTTGCAGCTTTGGGTTTTTTCGGTGCATTTAGAAAAAAACTAGCAAATTTGTTTAGTAAGAAAAATATTGATGAACCAAAGTCAACAGAAGGTTCAGATGATTTAACGTCTAATGAATAGAATTTTAATAAATTAAAAATTTATAATGAGAAGATTACCAGTTTATTTTTTATTAGATACGTCAGGCTCTATGCGTGGAGAACCTATTGAAGCATTAAATAATGCTTTGAGCGGTATGATTAATACATTAAGATCGGATGCTCAAGCACTAGATTCTCTTTGGATAAGTATAATCACCTATGACAGAGAGATAAAAGAAATTTCGCCATTAACTGAATTAGTTAGTTTTCAACTTCCCGAAATTACATGTCCACAAAGCGGGCCTACAAATACTGGGGCAGGATTAGAATATGTAATTCAACAAGTTAAGAAAGATGTAATAAAAGGTTCTGAAACTCAGAAAGGAGATTGGAAACCGTTACTTTTTGTGTTTACGGATGGAAAACCATCTGATATGCCATTGTACAGAGAAAAAATTGTTGAGATAAAGAATTTAAATTTTGGAGCAGTTGTGGGTTGTGCAGCTGGTCCTAAAGCAGATGATTTAATACTTAAAGAATTAACTGATAATGTAGTTCATCTTGATTCAGCTGATAGTTCAACACTCAAGCAATTTTTCAAATGGGTATCAGAAACGATAGAACAAGGAAACAAAAGTCAAGGAACCGGAGAAAGTGTTGCATTGCCTCCGCCTCCAAGTGAAATTACAATCGTGATTTGATTAAAATGGAAATTCCAATAAAACTATTAATCTATATTATAATTGCTATCCCTACTGTGATATTAGGTATGTACTATCAATGGAAACAAGATAAATTTGAAGCCAAGACAATGTCTGCAGAAGAAAAATTAAGTTTAATTAATATTGAAGGATTAAATGTTTGTTATGGAAATACTGTTATTTCTAATTTTGACATTGATAAAGCTAAATTAGTATTAACTAGTAAACAAATAATAGGATTTGAAATTAATGATGTAATCATTCAAAATAATTCTATCTATTTAAAAATTAAACATTCTATACCCTATAACAATGGGAAAAATGAATATGGTACGTGTTTTTCAATTATTTATTTTGAAAATTCAAAGGAAATAGAGATTTATGGTTATGATACCCGCATAAATAGTGAAAAAGAGGTTTTCTTTAGTATTGCGAATGAAATTATTATGCAAATAAAGTAATGAAATATGTTTAAAATATTTATTTATATATTAATAATTGGCTTGTTTTTGTATTCAAAACTATTGCCACACAAAGATAAATTAGATTTAAAATACAAAAAGATATTTGATTTCTTTAATGCTATTTTCACTCCAATTTTTAAGTTTTTCACTCCAATTTTTAAACCAATGCAATTAGGAATTGGTCTGTCCGTTGATTTGACGCAAATTGTTTTATTAATAATTTTATTGATACTTTTAAATTTATTTTAATATGAGAAGATTACCAATATATTTTCTAATTGATATTTCTGAATCAATGGTTGGAGAACCTATTCAACAAGTTGAGGAAGGATTAGCAACCATTATACAGGCATTAAAAACAGATCCTCACGCGCTTGAAACCGTTTTTGTTTCAATAATAGTGTTTGCTGGACAACCCAGAACATTAGTCCCATTACAAGAAATAGTTAGTTTCTATCCTCCAAAATTTCCTATAGGAAGTGGAACTTCGTTGAGTAAAGGTTTAGGACACTTAATGCATGAACTGAGAACTAATATTGTAAAAACCACCTACGAAGTGAAGGGAGATTGGAAACCAATTGTTTTTTTATTCACTGACGGTGTGCCAACAGATGATACCAAAGCAGCAATTGACGAGTGGAAACAAAACTGGCAAAGATCGGCTAATTTAATTGCAGTATCTTTTGGTAATAACACAGATGCTCATTTATTAGGTGAATTAACAGATACTGTATTAGAATTCAATAATACAAATGTTCAATCTTATAAAGAATTTTTTAAATGGGTTACAGATTCAATTAAAACTAGTAGCATTAGTGTTGAAAGTAATTCAACCGGATTTGAATTGGCTAAATTAGAAGGAGACGCTTTATCAAAAATAGATTTAACAAAATCAGAACCTAATCGTCATTTTGTTGATGATAATTTTGTAGTTTTAAACGGAAAATGTCAAAATACTAAAAGACCTTATTTAATTAAATATCGAAAAACTGTTTCTCCGTCAAGTTTTGCAGGAGTTGAATTAGGCACAAGAAGTTACAGATTAGTGGGTGCTTTTCAAGTAGACAATACTTATTTTGAGTTAACTGACAATTTGGGATTTAACAACAAAATAAATACCGATGAGTTAATTGGAGGTCCTACATGTCCCTGTTGCGGTAATCAAATTGCATTTGCTGTTTGTAGTTGTGAAAAAATTCACTGCATTGGAGGGGAAGATGTAAGTACTTGCCCATGGTGTGGAAACCAAGGTACCTATGGAAGTGGTGATGGTGGATTTGAAGTAAATAGAACACAAGGATAAAATTATGGAAGAAACAAAAAAATATATTCAGGCATTTTTATCTCAAAATAAAATAGAAATCCCTACAAGTAAATCAACTTTATTTGAAGCTTTTATAGCCAAAGAAGAGAATATTAATTCCGTTAAAATAATACAAGAAAACCAAAAAATAATTATGGCAAATTGGAAATTAAAAACACGAATTGACGATATTCTTTTACAATCTGTTTTATTACCAAATGGAACTGTGAATAAAAATTACGAGTCTAAAATCGATTTTGAGAAATTGGGATGGAATGATATAATTTATTGTGAGTTAAACGGTATGGAGGATTCTGGCCTTGAGTTTAATAGCGATGAAGACTTGCTTTTTGGAAATCCATTAATAAGTGGAGATTTAAAATTTAAATTTCTATTTCGTGTTGAAGGAGAAGCAGAAGATTCAATTTTAAATGAAAAAACGATAACAATTATAATAAATCCAGACCCAAAGTCATTATGGAAAGATATTGAGAGTGATAAAGACGATGCTTATTGGAAAGAGGACAATGTAGCTACCGCTAGTACTTTTTTAGATAAAAATATAGTAATTGCCTCAAAAAGAGGAAGAAGTCATGCAAATGTTGGTTCTTTTAGAGATGATGATTTTGCTTATAAAAACATTAAAGAAACCGGATGGAATGTATTAGCAGTTTCTGATGGTGCGGGTTCAGCAAAACTTTCACGTCAAGGTTCAAAAATGGCTTGCGAATTAGTTATTTCTTATTTTGAAGAAAATTTCACAGAGGAAAATATAAAAGAATTTGAGGAGAATCTACAAATTCATCATAATAAAACTGATGAAGAAACCTCAAAGAAAATTAGCCATTTTGTGTATGATAATTTATCGAAAGCAGCTTGGTCAGTTCATAAAGAATTAGAGAAATTTGCAATAAAATTAGAAATACCAATTAAAGATTTGCATGCAACTTTAATTTTTACTTTAGTTAAAAAATTCGATTTTGGTTACGCTATATTAACTTTTGGTGTTGGAGATTGTCCAATTGGTTTATTAAATAAAGATGTAACCGAAATTAAATTAATGAATTGGTTGGATGTTGGAGAATTTGGCGGTGGAACTCGTTTTATTACTATGCCAGAAATATTCCAAAGTGATAAGTTGCCAACTCGTTTTGGTTTAAAACTAGTAGATGATTTTTCTTATTTAATGCTTATGACCGATGGAATTTACGACCCTAAATTTGTAGTAGAATCAAATTTAGAAAAAATAGAAAAATGGAAAGAGTTTTTAGAAGATTTACAAGGTAATAATGAAGATAAATGCAAAGTAGATTTTAATAAAGACAATACTGAAATTTCTAATCAACTTTCTGCATGGATGGATTTTTGGAATCCTGGAAATCACGATGATAGAACATTAGCTATAATCTATTAAACAATGAGCACAAAAACAGTAAAATCAATAAACGACCCTTCAAAAACGTATCAATTTATCGATACTGGCGAACCAATGCGTGGAGGTGTAAAAGACGTTTTTTTTAGTCCAGATAAAAAATATGTAGTTGCTATTTTTAGAGATAAACTAGACTACAACCAAAAGGAAAGATTACAAAAAATAACGAATCACTATTTGCCTCAAATACAAACTAAAGAGGCTGGTGATTATTTTTTGAACGAAGTATACCGATGGCCAACTGATGTAATTGAGTACAATGGATTGACAGGAATAATTGTTCCCATTTATAATTCTAAATTTTTCTTTAAAAAAGGTTATGAAACTAGTGATTTGATTAAAGGGAACGAAAAAAATGGAAAATGGTTTGCTGGTGCTAAATTTAGAAATCCTCAATTTCCGTTAAAAGTAGCTAAAAGTGAATTGGGGGATTGGTTGAGTTATTTTCAGGTTTGTATTAATTTAACTCGTGGAGTTAAAAAAATGCATGCAATGGGATTGGCTCATTCGGATTTGTCCTACAATAATGTACTGATAGACCCCATTGAAAAATCTGCTTGTATGATTGATTTGGATGGATTGGTCGTTCCTGGAATGTTTCCAGCTGAAGTAATCGGTACAGCTGAATTTATCGCTCCAGAAGTTTTAGCAACAAAACATTTAAACAAAACAGATCCAAATAGAAAATTACCCAACAGATTAACTGATTTACATGCTTTACCCGTCCTTATTTATATGTTTTTATTACATAGACATCCATTAAAAGGAGGTAAAGTACATGATTTAGATACTGAAAAAGATGATTTGTTATCTATGGGTGAAAAAGCAATTTTTATTGAACATCCAACTGACAAATCAAATAGACCTAAATTAAATCAGGTTTCGAAGTGGGATTTACCTTGGGCTGATAATGTAAAGCTTCCTTATTCTATTACAGGCCCTTATTTACAAGCATTATTCAATAAAGTTTTTATCGATGGATTGCACAATCCAATGCAAAGACCTACTGCTGAAGAATGGGAGATTGGATTACAAAAAACTACAGATTTAATGCAAAAATGCCTTAATTCTTCTTGTGAACAAAAATGGTATGTGTTTGATAATACAAATACACCCAAATGCCCTTTTTGTGGGACTTCACACAGAGGTACTTTACCAATGCTGGACTTATATTATCAATTTAAAGAATCGGTATGGAAACCTGAAAATCATAGATTAATGGTTTATGATAATCAATATTTGTTCCAATGGCATGTAAATAGGAATGTTGCTAGAAATGAAAAAACAACCGCTGAACAGAAAATACCGGTGGGATATTTCACAATATATAATAATAAATGGGTGTTTGTGAATCAAAAATTAACTTCGCTTAAAGATCTAACTGAAGATAAAGAAATTCCGATGGGAGAAATGGTAGAGTTAACAGATGGAAAAAAACTCTTATTGTCTAAAGAAGAAGGCGGACGAGTAGTATTAATAACAATGGCAAATAAATAGTAAACAATTAAACAACTATAATCAATTAACTAATTTTTAAATTATTAAAAAAATGACAAACAATCACACAATTTTTTCAGAACATCCTGGCTTAATCATAGTTTTTGGATTAGCCGTATTAGTAATGCTTCTTTTAGATCTAGGAGTATTTAATAAAAAAAGTCATGAAGTGTCAAACAAAGAAGCTATTACATGGTCATTAGTTTGGATTTCATTATCAATGATTTTTAGTGGTTTAATTTATAATTATGCTGGTGCAACTAAATTTTATGAATTTCAATCTGCCTATTGGATTGAGAAAGCACTTTCAGTAGATAATTTGTTTGTATTTATTTTAGTATTTAAATTTTTCGATGTTGTTAATGCAAACAAACATAAAGTTTTGTTTTGGGGAATTATTGGAGCTTTGATTCTTCGTGCTATATTTATTTTTTCTGGTGCATACTTAATTGAATTAACTTATTTAAATACTATTTTAGAGTGGTTTGGTACTGAAGGTTTCAAATATAATATTAATATAATTATGACCCTTTTTGGATTGTTTTTAGTTTATGCAGGAATTAAGTCCTGGTCAGCTGGTGATGATGATGACGATGAAGATTATAATAATACTAGAGGTGCAAAATTGATTAGAAGATTCTTTAGTGTAAGTGATAAATATGATGGAGATAAATTCTTTACCATAGAAAATGGTAAGAAATTAGCAACTCCTTTATTAGTAGTAGTAGCGGTAATTGAATTTACAGATTTGCTTTTTGCAGTTGATTCAATACCTGCAATTTTTGCAATATCAAATGACCCGTTTATACTTTACACATCAAATATTTTTGCTATACTTGGTTTAAGAGCTTTATTTTTCTTATTAGATAATTTTATTCATTTATTCAGTAAACTTACCTATGGTTTAGCTTTTGTGCTTTCATTTATTGGAATTAAAATGATTATTTCACCTTTCTATCATATAGAATCAGTTTATTCATTAATGGTTATTGGTGGTATTTTGTTACTTTCTGTGATTGCATCAGTTATGTTTCCTAATAAGGAAGAGGAAGAACAAGCTAATTAATTTGTATGAAATAGAAGATGCAATATTCAATTGAGAGAAATAATCAGACTTTTGGTCCTTATGAATTAAGTGTTATTCAGTCTTATGTTAATGAGGGAAAAATCTTATTACAAGATAAAGTGGTGTCAAATAATGGTGAAAATATTTCTGTTCGCGATGTATTAAAACGGAATAATCTCAAATACAAAATAAAAAGTGGTACTGTATTTAGTCAAATTCAGTCCTTTGGGCTGAATTTGCTATTACCAAAAGATTCAATTTCTTATAAGACACTAAAACAAGATAGTAAATTATTAATTATATCTCTCGTTGGTTTAGCTCCTGCATTCTTAATTAGAATAACTGGAGCTACTGTTTTTACATTTTACGTAATTGCATTATATTTTTCACTTATTTGGGGCCTATTCTTTTTTTCGGTATTTAAAACTAATCAAGTTTCAATAAAAAAAACGGTTTCAATATTTTTTACTGTACAGATTGTAATATTTTTTAGTGTTTTTATTTTAGATATCAATCAATTCAATCCTTTTTATAAGCTGATTGATGAAGGAAACTCATTTGTAAATCAGGTGGTAGGTTTTATTTTTGGTGTTGGTATTTTCGAAGATTTAGTAAAACTATTGCCAGTCTAATTTTTAATAAAAAATTCAAAATCACCTTTACTACCTCAAACAGTTGTTTTTTACGGTTTAATTTCTGGTATTGGGTTTGGAGTTTTTGAAGGAGTAGTTTATCAAATAGATGTTAACTCAAAGCTAGATTATAACACTTCATTTTTCATGAATATAGCTAGACTTACTTCCTTACCTTTTCTTCACGCAGTATGGTCAGGAATCAGTTCGTATTTTATTTCTTTTGCATTTTTATATCCAACAAAAAGATATTCAATGTGGTTATTAGCACTATTTATACCAGCACTATTACATGGACTTTATGATGTATTTACTTGGTCTTTAATCGGCCTTTTTATAGCTTATTTAGGTATAGCTCTACTAATAATTTATTTGAAAAACGCTAAGGATTTCCAGTCAAAAATAACATTTTAATATTCGAATTACTTTATTTTTTTTATAAAAAAAAGGCCAACACTATAATTTTTTGTTGGCCTTTTATTATTAACTAAGTTCTTGGAATTTTTTTCGAAATTCTATAGGTCTACTTATATTTATAAAAGTTTCTTTTGTACCTCCAGTACCAATAATTTGTATACTACCATAATCTAGAATTCTCCCCCATATGCTTTGATTTATATTTACACTTTCAATTTTAGTTAAATTTAATTCCAAAGTATGTCTGCTAATTAATCCGGTTTTAATAATTACTCTTTTATTGGTAATTGCAAATTCATCTGAATATATAGCAATTAACGGGGAAAGAAATAGCGTAAAAATCGCTTTGGAAGTTAAGAAAATTATCCAATGATATGAAGTTTTGTATGCTATTTGTTCGCCTTGAATTAAATTATTTTTTACATAGTTTCCCATTAATAATTTTATTTTATATTTCTATTTTATCAAGATGATTTTAACTATAATTTATTGTATTGATTCCGCATGTTAATTTTATTTTATCAGTGAAATTGTCTATGGCAGCTTTTAGCCTTTTAGTTTCTGAAAAAAAAGGAAAATAATGATTTATGCCCCAAAACAAGAAACCACTTAAAATAATCCAAATACCAAATTCATATTTTTGAATTGCAACAAAACCTAGAATTATAAGTGAAAATATAATAATACGACAATACAAACCTTCCTTAGCAATTTTTTCAATACTTAATTGACTTGTATTATTTATAAACTCACCTTCAATATTAGGAAGTTGTTTTTTGGGTTCTAAACTCATGTAAATTTTGTTCAACCTAATCTTGTAGTTAATTATATCAATATTGTTTGCATTAATTAATAAATTAATATTTTTATTTCCTAGGCGACCTTTGGATTTAATTACTTTAAGATATCTTAATACAATGGGGTCTAAATGTTTTCCGGTTTTTAAATTCAATTCGATAAACCTACGAACATTATTTAAATCACTTTCTTTTCTAATATTATTTATTCCGTCCCTTTCTACTTCGTTAATTATTTGAGAGATCAATATTATATTGTTTCCAGTAATATTTTCAGCTTGATTGTTTTGAGAATTTGCATAAACAAGACCACCAATTGTTGCAATTTGACCAATTGTTCTTACATTACTGTTTCTTGAATTGTTGGTAAACAAATAAGACAAAGCAGCAGCTGTATTTGCCATATTTGCATTGGACTGATGTTGACTAATTTGATTTGAATTTAATTCAATTTGTGTCAAAACAGGTTCGAGTCTATTTAAAATATTTTGTATGATCACGCTATATTAATTTTAATAATACGATTAATTAATTGTAAATATAATTAAAAATTTATTTGATTTTTAACAAGTTTTATATGAAATTAGTTATCGATACGTTTTTTTGACTTATCGTTATTAATTGATTATTTAACGTTAAATCACATTAATTATTTTGCAATTAGATTTTTTTGGTTGATTTCTAGTGTTTTATAGTTATGACATTTCATTTATAGTGCATTATTATATTTTTTTACTAAGATTTCTAGTATTTTTATTTTTGATTTACTACCATATTAATTATTAATTTCATAGTTATTTGTTAATTTTTAAATAACAATAACAATATTTTAACAATTACCTCGTTGAATTATTATAAACTTCAAAATCCCTCCCGAACCATGATTTAAAATTACGTTTAAAGAAATAACTACTTGAAATCAATTTTACTCTTTTTTAGTTTTTGAGATTGTACTTATGTGTGATTATTTACTAACTAAACTAATTTAAATTATGAAAAAACACACCAAAATTTACTTGATTGGAATTGTATTAATTGTCGCTTTATGCTTTGGTTTAGTCTATTATGTTTTCTTTTTTAACACTACTAAGAGTGATAATCCGAAATTAAAAATCGCAAATAATCGTCCAAATAAAAGAGGCGGTGAATATGAATTGTTTCCAAATGGACTAATTTATAGTGCTCCAACAATTAATAAGTTGGGCAAGATTGTAGATTCTTTGAATTTGAAATATAAAAAATGTGAATCGAAATATGATTTCACTTCCATTTCACAAACTGTTGGATGCATTGTATTACTTGAAAAAAGAAGAATAAAACAAGCCAAAAGAGACATGATGAACAATATTTCTTTTGAAGATTTCATAAATAAATATCCTAAAGCCAAATTTAAAAAGGAAGTTCTGATATTAAAAACCAAGGACTTGAATTTTGAAAATAAAGAGGAGGTTTCCATTGACTATATGGATTTGCAGGATTACAATGCTTTTCATATTGAATCTGATGAAAAAAAATGGTTTGATAAAGACCTTCAAAACCAATGGCTTTTTAAGTACAATAAAAAAGACGAATATTCGGATGAGTATATTGAAGCTTTTTATTTTCCAAATAAATTCAAAACGGTTGCTATTCCTAATAAATATGCTCAAAAAATTGGCTATACTGATTGCATGATTACACCAGAAGCAGCAATTTACAAAACAGAGCAGAACGACAGTTTGTTTCGACTTCCTGATAATTGGATGGAATTATCAAAAAACGAAAAAGTTATATTGTTGGACCGAATGAGAAGTACCAAAGTGGTAGGTCGGTGCGGAATGGATACATTGCCCAGAGAACATGCCATTCAAATTGCTTTATTGGCTGCAGAAACGGCGAATTGGGATGTTTTTTTAATTGCTCATTTAAACATAATGAATGATCGGTTTGACAGAAGGTCGGACAATTCAATAACTAATTCCCTAAGAGGAACTTATTTAAAAGAACTAGAATCGCTAAATATCAATGTGACCGACCTATTATTGGGTTCTATTTTTCAAATTAGTAATCCAACTAACAATCATTATTTTGGAAATGTGAGCAGAATTGGCAGGGCATTATCAGAAACCAAATACAGGGGCCAAGTGGAAAAGGCTATTTTTGAAGTGATTACAGATCCTAGTGTTGATGATTACAATCGCTTTTTATTTTACTATTTGTTTGATAGTTATTTTGGTTATAGTAATGAGAATAGGGATAAAAAAGTGAGTGTAAATAAATTATCAGTTGCCTTTAAAACGTTACCAAAATATTTCCAGGAAAACTTTGTTTATAAAAAAGGAGATGAGGACTTCTAAATTAATTAATAACCTAAATGATAAAACTATGAAAAATCTACTATTAGTTATCGCTTTTGTATTCGGAATACAAACCACTGTTTAATTATTTCTTCTTTACTTTCTTATTTGGATTATTAACATGCTTTTGTAAAATTCTTTTTCCTTCTTGTTTTACTTCGTCTTTTTTTCGGAAACTCCAAACGATATCGGTGGCTCGTTTTCTGGTTTCTTCAATATCTACAATAGGAGCAGGGTAGTCTTTTCCAATGATACAATTGTAAAATTGCTGCTCCATATCGTTCATTTTCCATGGCTCGTGAAGTAATTCAATAGGCACTTCCTTTAATTCTGGCAACCATTGTTTGATAAAAACACCTTCGGCATCGTGTTCTTCTGAATTTTTTATCGGACTGTATATTCTGATGGTATTTATGCCCGTTGTTCCTGATTGCATTTGAATTTGGGGATAATGAATGCCGGGTTCGTAATCTAAAAATTGGCGTGCCAGGAAGTGTAATTCTCGCCAATCTTGCCATAAGTTGAAGGTGAAAAACGAAACCACCATGGCTCGCATTCTAAAATTGATATAACCAGTTGCTACTAAACAACGCATGCACGCATCCACAATAGGGACACCTGTTTTTCCCTCTTGCCACGCTTTAATGTAGGTTTCGTTCTTCGGTTTTACCAAAACGTCATATGCTTTGTTAATGTTTTCAAATTCCATGGTGCATTCATCCTCAAATTTTTGGATAAAATGACAATGCCAATGCAGTCGAGAAACAAAATTGAGGATTGCCCTTTTATTTTTTGAGGTTTCGTAATGCTGGTTCGTATATTGATAGATCATCCGCATGCTAATGTTCCCGTAGGTCAAATAGGGAGATAATCGGCTGCAGCCCTTTCGGCTCAAAGCGGGTTTTGAAATGTGTTTGCTATAATTTACATATCGTTCTTTCACAAAACTATCCAAATAACGCCAAGCCCAATATTCGCCACCTTGTTGGAAATTTTTATTAGGTGTTGTAATTTCTGTTGGTAATGTTTCTCCTTTTATAGTATCGTAAAATTCAGAATCCAATTCAATAGTTTTTATATCGGATTCTTTAACAATTTTTGGTGTCGCTCGCATTACCTGTTCCCAACGCTTATCCCAATCGTGTCTCGATTTTAGTTTGCGAATCACACCGTGCATTTGAAATTCTTTCCAGTGAATAGCGTTTTTTTGAAAGAAATCACTCATTTCAATGTCACGATTGTACGTTATTTTGTTTCCAATTTCCTGATGTGAGAAAACAGTTTTTATCTCGTATTTTTGAATTAATTCTGAAAATACAGTTTTTACTTCATCATGAAAAAAATAGATTTTAGCGTTTGATGGTTTTAGTTTTTTATTTAAATCTTCAATCGATTGGTAAGTAAACCGCCAATGTAGTGCATCTGAATCTGGGTAATTCATTACTGAAGGTTCAAAAAAACAAATTAACAAAAGGGGTGTTTCTGATAGGTGCGCTGAATACAGCGCTTCATTATCAATGATACGGAAGTCGCGTTTGAACCAAACAATATTTATAGTTTTTTTACCCAATAGAAAAATAGAAATATTTTGATGCCACTTTTAAATCAAAAAAATTTTGCTTTAATTTTTGTTTAATTGTTTCATTGAAAACACAAACAAAGGTAGTTTATTAATTAGGGATAAGAAAATTATTTCTAGAAGCAAGAGGATAAACGAATAGATAATGGACAATAGACGAAGAGATAATAGACTTTCTTTGCGTGCTTTGCGGTAAAAATGAGACAAGAAGCAAGATTATAGACGAGGAGATGATAGACTTTCTTTGCGGTTAAAAAAAAGCCATTAACACGTTAACTAATTGTACCTCTCTAAAGTAGAAACGCTTTCTATTTTTTTATAAATTAGCAAGGTAAAATGAAATTACTAATTATAGCTAGTTTACGGTTTACGATATTTTACTAATTTTAAATAACAATTATATGAAAAAAATAATACCAATTCTTTTATCACTTTCATTATTAGCAACCAGTTGCGGTACTGAATCCAAAGCAGTAGATGTTTGTAGATGCCTTACAGAACCCGGGAATTCAGAATGGAATAAAGAAAACCAAGAAGCTTGTAGGGATGCTATTAGTAATGAAATTGGAGTTGAAAATTGGGAAAAGGTAAATATGTCGGAGAATCCTATAGTAAGCGCAAAATTTGATGCTTTAGCAAAAAAATGCACGGGCACAGATAGCAGCACCGAGAATAATAAGGATGTAATTGAAAATTATGAGGCAGTTGCTGATAGTAACAATTCGTTTTTAATTCCAAATATCGGAACTTCCAATGGCTACATTTGGGAATCTATAAATGTAGAGGCGCAAGTATATGCCACATTGGCTTTTGACGATGGTATTTTTCGCAATACCACCTACTTAATGAATGGAAAAACGAATTCTGAAGATTTCACAAAAATGTTAGATCTAAATGGGACCTGGAATACAATTGATGCTAACAAAGCTAGTGGAGTAATTGAATTGAATGATAAAGAGGTGTCTTGGATTTTTAGTAAGGACTATTCTACCTTAACCAATAATAAAGGGGTAATTTATAATAGAGTAAAAGTTGAATAATATAGGTGTTTTGAAATATTTATTGAATTTTAAACGCCTATAAATGAACGGGGTACGTTCTTAGAACTATAATTATGAAAAAAATAGTATACGTAGACATGGACAATGTTCTTGTAGATTTTAGTACAGGAATAGCTAGATTATCGCAGGAAGAGTTAGCGATGTACAAAGGCAGATACGATGAGGCTCCCCACATATTTTCAAAAATGGATCCTATGGAAAATGCCATTGAATCCTATATTCAGTTGTGCTCAAAATACGATACCTACATCCTTTCTACTTCCCCGTGGGAAAATCCTACCGCATTAAATGACAAATTGGAATGGGTAAAAAAACACCTCGGTCAGTACGCTTATAAAAGACTAATTTTATCTCACAATAAGCACTTGAATCACGGTCATTATCTTATAGATGATAGAGAAAAAAATGGAGCTTCTGAGTTTGTTGGGGAATTGATCCTATTTAGAGGCGAAAAATTCCCTGATTGGAAATCGGTGATGGAGTATTTAATTTGATTCGCTATTTAAAATAATATTTTAATTTATTTTAAATGTCACTTGATAGTTGATTTTGATTACCATAAATAAAAATGTAGAATATTAAATACTTATTTTTAGAAACTTTTTCTATGAAAATGAGTTACTAATTAACTCCATTCAAACTCCTAATACTCAACAATACCTTTTTTCCTTTGAAAGCAATTACTCTTTTTTGATTGGGCAATAAATCAATGTAATTGTCTTCAAATTCTAATCCTTCACCTTGAATACAAACGTCTTTTGCTAAGGTATTTGTAGAAAGTTCAACGTGATTGTTATCAATGAATTTATATGTGATATTCGGTTTTTGAAGGGTTAAGTCTTTTGGGGATACAAAAAAATAATTTGCAGCTGTTTTCTCTCCTTTGAAATTAATGAATTCGGCATGAAGCAAACAATCTTTCCATAATTTAAGGTCTGGAATTTCTGAATTTGAGAGCTCCGTTGCAATCGTTACTGAATTGGAATTCAATACAATGGACTTTGAATTTTTATATAGTTCTGTTCCGTCAAATTTGATTAGGCTCCAATTTAACGTTCCTTTTTCGTCGTTTAAACCCTCATTAACAATTTGAATTTTTATAGAATTCAGTTCTTTAGTGTCGTTATTTTCAACTCCTTTAATTACAATTAATTTGCTTTCAAATGATCGTTTTATTTGGTATTGTGCGGCTTTCCAGCGTCCATAATAATCGGTGCTGCTCCACGAAGTTACTGGCCAACAATCGTTGAGTTGCCAATACAAACTTCCCATGCAATACGGCATTGCAGATCGATGCGATTCAATTGCTATTTTCAAACCTCGCGCTTGTAGTAATTGCGACACATAAATATAATCTTCAAATGCCGTTGGCACTTTATAATCTCGCTCCATGTAAGTTTGAATCGTTTCAAAACCCGTTGGGTGTTTCGTAGGGGCGTT
>CANKZE010000015.1 GCA_947488545.1 Bacteroidota bacterium | reverse complement strand
CAATACCTTCAATAAGCGCAGCTGCAATAAGCATAGCTGTTTGAATTTTTCCAGTAGCTTCTGGTTGACGAGCAATAGCATCCATTGCAGAACCACCGATTCTACCGATACCAATACCAGCTCCAATTACTACTAATCCTGCTCCAACGATTTTAGGAATTTCCATAAAAATATGTATTAAAATTAAACATTCTTTTTTGGCGATAGGCTTAAAGCGATAGGCATTATGCTTAGCTGCATACTGCTTATAGCTTTTTGCTTAAAGCGATTTAATGCGCCTCTTCGTGATGGTGCTCTTCTACTGCTGAACCGAAGTACAAGGCAGAAAGCATCGTAAAGATATACGCTTGCAATAGCGCTACTAAAATTTCAATTGTAGAAATAGCGAATGACAACATAAATGACAGGCTACTTCCCAACCAATTTTTAAAAATAAACATCAAACCTATTAAACTCATTAATACGATGTGACCTGCAAAAATATTTGCATACAAACGGATCATTAATGAAAATGGCTTAATAAATACTCCTAATAATTCAATAGGTGCTAATATTATTTTCATTAGCAACGGCACTCCTGGCATCCAGAAAATGTGCCCCCAATAATTTTTGTTTGCTGTAATATTGGTAATAATAAAGGTTACAACTGCCAATCCAAAAGTGATTGCGATGTTTCCTGTTACGTTAATTCCTAGTGGAGTTAATCCGAAGATATTTAAAAACCAAATAAAGAAAAAGATGGTCAATAAATAACTCATGTATCTTTTGTAGTGTTTTTCACCAATGTTTGGAATCGCAATTTCATCACGAATGTATATTACAATTGGTTCGAAAAGTCTTCCAAAACCTGAAGAAATTCCACCGTTTTTAGCATACGATCTTGCTAAACTTGTAAATAGGAAAAACATTAATAGCGCCACAATCATAATTGTTAACACCCCTTTTGTGATAGATAAATCTATTGGATGAAGTTCCTTTTCGGTAATAACTTCTTTTCCGTCTTTTATTTCCTTAACTTCTACAACAAGGATTTTACCTGCTTTATCTGATTTGTATATTTTTTCGTGGTGTAAAACATAGTAATTCCCATTGCTTTCCGCTACAGCTTCTCCGTGGTGAAATTTTGAAGAAGAAAAAAAGTGAACGCCATTGTCCCATAAAATAATTGGTAAAGAAAAACCAATGTGTTCTCCTTCATATTCAAATAAAGAGAAATCATGACCGTCTAAAACGTGGTGTCCAATTACTTCTAAAATTTTAGCTTTAACTTCTGATTTTTCATCCGTTGGTTTTGCTTCTGTTTCATTAGCAACTACTGCTTTTTCTGTCGAAGATTGAGCGGTGTCAATAGGGGTATTTGAAAAACCAAATGTTGGAAGAAAAGCAATTAAAATTGCTATTATTAATTTAAGTGGTTTGTGTGAAATCACCATATCTTATTATTGTCTTAATATTTACTTTCTGAAATTTGGTGCAAAGGTACATTATTTCTTAATAATTCAAGAATTTAAGTAACTTTTTTTGACATCTTTCTGAATTAAAAGCTTCTTTACTGATTATTGTTTAAAATTCTAACGGCTACAACCGTTTCTATTGATAAAAAAATGGCAAAAACGATAAAAAAATTGATCTTTTCATACCCAATATTTGAAATTTTCGAATTTAATATTGGCATTAAAAGCACAAATGATATTCCGATTTTTAAACAAGTTGCAAACAAGAAGGTAAATCCTACGTTATCAATATTTTTTTGTTTTACATACAGTAATAACAAAATTATAACCAATGAACAAACTAAAAAGAAGGTGTAAATGGTGGTTAAACTAAAATTAAAATGCAGATAATTTGGATTGTTTTGGTTGTAATAGAAAAATAAATTGTGAATTCCAAAGCACAAAATTGCGGCAATAAACACTTCAAGCAATGGTTGGAATTTCTTTAATTTCATAACAATTATGATTTATTAATATCTTTCAATTGCCTATTAATATTGTAAAAAGCAATTGCAACTCCTACTAATGTTAGGATTTTTACATAAATTGTGTCTGGGTTTGGGTATTTGGCATCAAGCCAATTCCCGAGGTAGGAAAACAAAAAAACGATAACTCCCATTTGGATTGGGATATTTATTAACGCAAGCCACTTGCTGCTGTTTTGCTTTTTTGAATCTTTGTTGGAATCCATACAATTACTCGATTGGATTCATCACACAAGTTGCGCTGAAGTCGGCACCAGGTTCAACCGAAAGTTTACTGCAAATTACTTCTCCGCGAACACTCGCATTTGATTTTAAATTTAGCAATTCTGCTACTTGAATTTTACCTTCAAATTTTCCTTCGATGTCGGCGTTATTACAAATAATATCTCCTTTTACACTTCCTGCAGGTCCAATTACAATTTTACCTGAAGATTGAAAATTTCCTATTAGATGGCCATCAAGTCGGAAATCGGCAGGGGAAATAATATCTCCATTTATGGTAGTGCCTTCAACAATTCTGTTGGTTTTCCCTAATAAATCGGTGTACGGTTTTTGGCTTTTACTAAACATAATTTTACTTTTTAGGCTTTTTAAATTCTTCTTTATCAATAACAGCTTTATTTAAAATAGGGGTATTGTTTCCGCTGTTAATATTTGCTGGCGGCGGAATTCCTTCGTTTTTCTGAACCGGTAAATCTACAGGAATCGAAGCTTCCTTGGTTGGTGTTTTAGCAGGTTCAATAGTTGGGGTTACCGGCGTTTTCACAATAGGGCTTGGAGCCACAACTGGCGCTACTAAATAGTCTTCAATGTTCTTATTGATTTGTACAACTTGATAATTATAGTTGGTAATTATAATTGGCTTTTGTTGAATCTTATACTCTTTTTTGATTTTTAAAGAATCTGTTATTGCTTTTGAAAACTGTTCTGAAATAATTCCATGAATCACCAAGAAATTATCATCTGAATTATAAATATCTTCAGAAAAAGTCAAACGATCTAATTTATGATCAGCTACAAAATTTTTAATTTTATCACTTAATTCCTTTTTATTTTTATCATCGTTAAAAGGAATTCTGTAAAGTATTTTCCATGATTTTGGAGCAACTGCATAGAATTTAAAGCTTTCCAAAACAGGAATGTCTTTCTTAATAATTTCTTCGGCTTGCTTGCCTTCAATGTTGTTTGGATAATTTAAAGCCACAAAATTCAAAGCCTTCTTATATTCTGCAACTCCTTTTAGTTTTCCTGTGGTGTTGGCTTTCAGTAATTCATATTTTGCAACTAATTCTTCTCCGGCATATTGATCAATTGCCGTTTCTAATTCATCATTTACGGTTCTATAATCTCCAGATTCGTATAACTTATAAAGTTTGTTATAGGCGGCTTCAGGCGTATCAAGAGCTGCGGTTTCAGGATTAGTATTCCCTAAAATTTGAGCATATCTTGAATTTGGATATTGGCTAATAATTTTTGCTTTCATCGCTAAAGCCTTTTCTTTATTGATGATTTCGTAAATTTTATATAAATTATACATTGACGGAAGTACCAATCTTTCCTCAGGATTGTAATTCAATAATTGCTCTAATTTATTTGCTGCGAGCTGATATTCCTTGAATTTTTCTTTATAGATAGATCCCAATTGGTAATACGCAAAATTTCTTTCTCTTATAATGCTGTCAATTACCTTTTGGCTTGTTGGAATTTCTTTTAAATAGAACGAAGCGGTGTATTTTTCTTCAATTTTATCCTCTTTAGCAGTTGAAGGATCTAAAGCTGGGTCGTTATTTAAGCTTGGATCATTATTGGAATTCGTGGCAGCATCAGATGACAATCTCCAGTTGTTTTTGTAAGCTCGATTTCCCCATGTTTTTTTAAACTGGAGTTTTCCATACGCCACCGATTTTGAGTTGTAAAAATAAAAATCGCTTTCCTTGCCAATGCTTGCAGATGCTTGAAAATTCGTTGGAGGAGCTTCTCCTTTCGGACTCGCATTTTTTGGGTCTAGCCCACTTAATGACGAACCATCAGCCGGTTTGTTGTTTTGCTTGTTTTTTTCGTTTACATTAGCTGCAACGGCTTTCTTTAGATCGTCTTCTTTTTTTAATTTAAGAATGTACTTTTCATAATAGGCAATTCTGTCCAATTCCGACATTTTAAAAACGTTAATCACGCTGTCGTTTCTATTGGCAATTCCCTCATATTTTATAACATCATCTAAATTTTCACGCTTCTTTTTTATAAATCTGAATTCACGTGATCGAGGTTTTAATTGAACTAATGTACTATCAAAATACTTTCCTGTGATTGGATATTTTGCTTCCTTAAAATAAATATCAGCCAAGTTTCTATAATTCGATGCAATGGTATAGGTATCTCCCGTTTTTAGTTTTAGAGATTTGTTGTATTCTTTTTTAGCACTTCCGATTTTATTATTTTTATCATAATAAAGCGCTAAATGATGGTGAAGTACATCTAAAAACGGTCTGTTTTCTCTATCGGCAAGGAGTTTGTTAAATGTTTTTAGAAACGAAATTGAGTCTGTTTTTTCATATCCAGACAATTGTGCTTGATTGACTTTCGCATGAATTACATAAATTCTTGGAGATTTTCGTTTCATATCAATAACCGATTGATAGGCAACGGATGCGCTATCTTTATAGCCTAGTTCTTGATAAATTTGGGCTAAAATAAAACGGTATCTTGCTTTTTCCTCTTTTGACTTTGTAAACTGAGTCGCTATTTTCAGGCTTGCAATTGCGCTGTCTTTTTTACCAACATTTATAAATGCTTGCGAAATCGTAGCATTTGCGTCAGCTAAAATCTGTTTTTTTAATCTAACATCTTTAAGAATGTATTTTAAATTATTTAATGCCAAAGCATCATTTTCCAATCGCATATTGGTTTTTTCTATCCAAATTCTCGCTTCAAGGATTTTATCGCTGGTTGGCGATTTGTACAAAACATAATTAAAAGCTTCAAGGGCGGGAATAAATCTTTGGTCGTAATACCTTGTTTTTCCTAACAATAAATACGCTTCGTCCATTTGGTAGTTTCTCTCAATTCCATTGATATTCATGGAATGTTTTTGAATGGCTTTTGTGGCTTTGGTTTCGGCGCGTTCAAAATTGGTGTTTTTGGACGTTTCAGGCTTATCTTCTTCCTTGGTAACCTGCATTCTTTCTATTGGTAGTAATTGCCAAAAGTTGTCTTTGTATGTTCCTTTAACATCTGCAATTCCTTTATCTAATGCGATTTGGCCATTGTATAAAATATTGTCTCTGGCACTTAGGGCGTGCATATTTCTAGATACAAACGTGTCCCTTTTGGTAGAACAAGCTATCAATAAAAGGAGAAAACCTAGAGTGAACGAATATTTAAATATATTGTTTTTCAATTTGAAGCGATTTTATTCTTAAACTACTAAATAGTGATTTTAGTATATAACACGTAAAAATACACTTCTTTTTGATACTAGAAAAGGTTCGGAGGTTTTTTTGGAAAACAAATTTTGAATTTGAATGAGCATTAACATGATAAGTTTTGAAAACTAGTCTGGTTTGATCGAATTAATTCAAGTCAATATTAAAGTTAGCATTAATGATTAATCCATTATTATTTTGGAAAACACTTTGTCCGTTTATTTGTCTGCCAAATTGTAGTGTTTGATTTAAATATCCGCCTTCTATTCTCACATTTTTGTTAAAACGAAAACCTATTAATGCGCCTATTCTATTTTGGTCAAAAATATTGGCACTTACATTTTCCCCAAAGCCAATAAAAATTTCATCATAAAGAGCAACATAAGGAGTTTTATCTTTCGTTTCCTTGCCAATCAATGGAATTTGAAGCCTAAACAGGTATCTTAATCTGTTTAAAAGTGGAAATTCATCTTCTGTAGTTTGATTTATCGAACTATATCTTCCTACAAATCTTTGTTCTAGCATAAATCGATGAGAGAAGTCTATTATTCCTTCTTTATGCGAAAGTTGAACCATTTCAAAAATTCTATGCTCGGTAAAATCCCTGCCTAATCCATTGATTGGGTATTCACCATACGGATAAGTTTCTATCCAAGCATAACCTACTCTGAAAAGTACTCTTGGATTCAAATTGTAGTTTACTCCAACTCTTAAAAGGCTTTGTTGCCAATCTGTAACTGTGTTGTTTCTACGCCATTGGTATTCGCTATGTATGCCAAATTTTTCAGACACTTTAAATGTTCCAAAATAGTTATACCATCCAATGCTATTACTTGTATTCAATCGGTTGTTTTGCCCAAAGCCCTGAACGCCAATGAGTAAATATGCCGTAAAAAAGAAAAAGATTCTCAATTTCATATATTCAATTTTCAAAAAGCTACTCTTGACAGGTTTTAAGTCAGGTGTGTAACGAGGACACGTCCAAATTAAACCGCAAAAAACGCTTCTAATTCCTTCAATGTTTCCGCCGAAGTTACGATGTCTTTTACAATTTCCCCTTTGTTTAATGCTACAATTCGGTCGCAAACCTCAACGGTGTGTTGCAAATCATGGCTTGAAACCAAAACGGTAATATCAGGATTTTCGGCCAATTCTTTTATGATTTTCTTCAATCGGCTAACTGTTGTTGGGTCTAAATTGGCAAACGGTTCGTCCAAAATTACAACTTTTGGATTACCAATTAGCGTAGCAATTATACCCACTTTTTTCTGATTCCCTTTCGATAAATCACGCAAATATTTTTTATTTCTAAGAATTTCATCGTTGAAAAATTCTTCGTGTTTTAAAAGCAAAGCATTTACATCGGCTTTGTTTTGCCCGCGGATGTCACCAATAAAATAAAAGTATTCTTCGGCGGTTAAGTAGCCTATTAAAAAGGATTCGTCAAGGAAGGCAGCGGTGAATGGTTTCCAGTCTTCGCTGGTGTTCACCTGAATTTCATTGTTGGTTAATGTCCCGGTGGTGGGTTGGATTAAATCCAAAAGCAAACTGAAAAAAGTGGTTTTTCCAGCGCCATTGTTTCCTACTAAACCGAAGCTTTGCCCTTTTGGTATTTCTAAATTGGGGATATTCAATACGGTAGTCCCGTTGTATGTTTTTGAAAGTTGAGTTACTTGTATCATTAAAAATAGTTTATTCAGTTATTTGTTTAATTTTCTTGTTGTTTAAATCCGTTTAAAGTGGCGTATTTTCTAGTTTGATAACCTTTAGTTATAAAATTCATCAGCGTATTTCTTAAAAGCAACCCAATAAATCCGATGGCTGCGATGGCGATAATAGCTGTTTCGATGTTGAATAGTTCCGAGAAAATAAAGAAAATAAGCCCTGGAATTAGAAATAATGGCAGCCCTACAATCCATTGTGCGGCACCAGTTCCTTGGTAATTCATAAACGGGGATTTTTCTAAATCAATGCGCTTCACATTAAAAGAACCTGCAAACATTAGAACGGGAATATTGATTCCTAGATTATAAAGGGCGCACGCCAAATTAGTTGCCAAAACATTCCAGCCAAAATAAACGTAGGGCGTGGTTAATAAAGCTAAAACAAGTACCGAAAATGACATTAACCCTACTTTGGAATCTAAATATTTTCGGAAAGTAATGTTTTGCGATAGGATCATTCCAAAATAACTAGAATCCCATGATGGAATAAATTGACCGAAATTGACCATAAAAATTCCCGACATTAAAAGCCCAACCACAAGATTAAGAAAGGATATTTCGCTTTGTATAGGATTAGTGTAAATCATTAATCCGTAAAGCAAAAAGATAAATGACATAAAAACCGTTGTTCGCGGCCTTTTATTCCTCCAAATTAATTTTAAATCCAATTGCAAAAAGGGTGCAATTTCTCCAAAGCGTTTGGTCCAACTTAAATCGGTTGTTTTGGCTTCTTTAATTTTTGTTTTTAAGGTGTTATCTAAATAAAAATTGCTTTTTAGATAATTGTAATTCCAAAAATACAATCCGACTAAAAGCAATAATGGCGCAAGAACCAAGATAGGATTAAGCAATAAACTATTTAAAATAGCGCCTGTGAAACTGCTGATTTTGAAAATTTCGAAATATTCTAAACCTACAAAAGTTCCGCCCAATATTGCAAAAACTAAAAAGGCTAGGATGTTATCTGCAAATTTCTTTTTGATTAAAAAATTAGCATAATTAACACATAAAACCAAAATATAAAGTGTGAACATCCAAATTAAAACAGGAGCCTCGCCAACATTTCCATCAATAATAGTGGTTATTCCAAAAGGAAGAATCACCAATAATGGAAATAAATTATAAATTGAAAAAACACTTTTCAGTAAAACATAATGGATTACTTTTTCTCTTTTAATGGGTAGAATTAGCAACGGCTTGATGTTCATTACGGGCAAGCTTTGCATAAAAAATCTGAAAATTAAATCCCCCGCAAGCCAAAAAATAACTGCATTGTTAACAATTTCTATAGGTTTTTGATTGGGAAAATTTTCATGAAGAATTGGGTAAAGTGCTATTCCTAAAACCAGAAACGAAAGGATAAAATACAGTGCAATAAATCCTAAAAATATTTTTAGCGCGATACTTTTTCCAACACTTGCCGAGCGCAAAAAAGATTTTAATTCGAGATTGATAAAATGTTTGAACATAAAATTAAAGGTTTATAATAATTTGATAAATATAGAAAAATTATTGATTGGATAATTGTGCATTTAACAGTCAATTAAGATAATTATATCCCTGAACCTAAGCGGTCATAAAAAACTGCCAATTATCATTTTCAGAAACCTTTTGCGTTTGCTATCTTTGTCAAAAAATAAATCAATGTCTTCATTTTATAAATTAAATATTAAAGAGGTAAAACGCGAAACTAAAGACGCCGTTTCTATTCTATTTAATGTTCCCTCAGAATTGCAATCGAACTATAAATTCTTGGCTGGGCAGTACCTCAACATAAAACTAACTTTAGACGGAGAAGAAATTCGTCGTGCCTATTCTATCTGTTCTGCTCCGGAAAGTGGCGAATTAAGAATTGCAGTAAAAGCGGTTAAAAACGGATTGTTTTCGCAGTTTGCTAATGCAAAATTAAAAGCGGGGGATCTTCTAGAAGTCGGAAGTCCTGAAGGAAAATTTACCTTTGAACCGCAGCACGATCGCCAACGAAATTACGCGGCATTTGCTGCTGGTAGCGGAATAACTCCTGTAATGTCGATTGCTAAAAGCGTTTTAATTGGCGAACCAAAAAGCACTTTTGTATTGGTTTACGGAAATAAATCTCCTGAAGACACTATTTTTCATCAAGAATTACACGACTTACAATCAAACTATGTGGGACGCTTTTTTGTGCATTATTCTTATACGCAAGCGAAAGTTGAAAACGAACTTTTTGGACGTATTGATAAATCAACAGTGAATTTTGTCTTGAATAAAAAACACAAAGAATTGTCTTTTGATAAATTCTACTTGTGCGGACCGGAAGAAATGATCAACACCGTTTCGGGAGTTTTGAAAGAAAATAACGTACCAGAAAAAAATATAAAATTGGAACTTTTTACCAGTTCTACTAACGAAAATAAAATCCAAGAATCGTTAGGAGGTCATTCTAAAATCACCATTTTGGTAGACGATGAAGAAACGACTTTCGAAATGTCGCAAAAGCAAACTATTCTGGAAGCAGCTTTGAAACAAGGAATTGACGCTCCGTATTCTTGCCAAGGCGGAATTTGCAGCAGCTGCATGGCGAGAGTGACTGTGGGAACTGCCGAAATGAAGAAAAATTCTATTCTTACCGATAAAGAATTGGCTGAAGGTTTGGTGTTAACTTGTCAAGCACATCCAACATCAGAAACTATTTTCGTTGACTTCGACGACGTTTAAGTGATTTTCAGATCTTAGATTGCAGATTTCAGAAAACAATTTGAGATTTGAGATTGCAATTGATTTTTGATATTGTTATTGTAATTGAATAACTTTTTCAACCACACTTTCTGGTAAAATAGTTCTCATAGCGTCTTCGTAACCTTCTACTTTTTTATTTCCATAAATGGATGTCGGTAAGTTTGGGTACAAATTTCTATCGGAAACCAAGCTGTTTTCTTGGGGTTGATTGAAAGGCGAAAATCCTAAATACGGATGCGTTGCGCCCCAAAGCGTGATGGTTTTTACATCTAAAATAGCTGCAATATGTCCGTTTCCGGAATCCATGGATAGCATGATATCTAAATTGCTGATGAGTTGAATTTCCTGGTTGAATTTCAATTTTCCAGCAACAGAAATTACGTTTTCATGCGATTTAGAAAGCATTTCTAAAGTTTCAATTTCTTTTTCCCCTCCACCAAAAAGTAAAATTTTATGGTTTGGCTTTTCAGCCAATTGATCAATCACTTTTTCCATTAAATCCAAAGGATACACTTTTGAATCGTGCTGTGCAAAAGGCGCAATCCCAATCCATTTTTCTTTTTTTTCTCCTACAACGGACAAAATCTCTGACGACAATTTCGATTTCTGAGGAAACGTAGGATTCGATAAATTAATAGAAAATCCAAGCGCCGAAAAAACTTGTGAATGTCTCTCAAAAACGGTTGGAAGCGGTCTGAAAATTTTATTCACCGCGCGAGTAACTTCCTTTTTTTCGGTTCTTCCTTTATCAGTGAAAGCCACTTTTTTTCCGCTCAAGGCAAATAAACCTCTGATTACTTTTGAACGCATTACGTTATGTAAATCGGCGAAAGCATCGATATTGCTTTTTCGTAATTCCAGAAAAAATCGGAACAGTCCCAGAAAACCCTTGTGTTTTCCTTTTTTATCGAATGACAAAAAGGTAACGTTTGGAAGATCATTAAATAATGGTTGGAAAAACGGAGTTGAAATAACAGTGATTTTAACGTTGGGATATTTTTCGTTAAAAGCCCTTAAAAAAGGAACCGTCATGGCAACATCTCCCATTGCGGAGAGTCTCATGACGGCTATATGTTCAATTGGTTTTGACAATTTAAAGTGTCAATTATTTTTTGTTCTGATACAAAACAGGATTTAAATCATCGTCGTTGTACATTTTCATTTGCTTGTACACTTTCATAAATTTATCACCGTTTTCAAAGTCAAGTAGCAATTCCTCAATTGCAGTTGAAAGATCCGTTCTTTGTTCTAAAAGCACGTTTAATTTCTCTTGGCATTTTTGACGGTGCTCTGCAGAAGCTTCTTCACGAGTTGCTTCTTCATTCATATGATAGATTTTCAAAGCCAGAATCGACAATCTATCAAATGCCCAAGCGGGACTTTCTGAATTGATTTTTGCACCAGCTTTTACAGTAACGTGGCTGTATTTTTGTAGGAAATAACTGTCGATGTATTCTACCATATCCGTGCGCTCTTGGTTAGAAGCGTCGATTCTTCTTTTTAATTTTAG
This sequence comes from Bacteroidota bacterium, assembly GCA_947488545.1. Lineage (GTDB taxonomy): Bacteria > Bacteroidota > Bacteroidia > Flavobacteriales > Flavobacteriaceae > Flavobacterium. The sequence continues at coordinate 24,760 of CANKZE010000015.1, read as the reverse complement.
CGCCGCAACTGGATCGATATTTGGGTCACGAATGATATCTTCAAAATGCCATTGAACGGTATCAATCCAATTTTTATGATACAACAAATGCTCGAATTTATCTTTCGGAAAAGGGTTATTAATTGGTTGATCAACATTGTCAAATTGATGATAATCTTGAATACTTTGTTCAAATACTGAATAAGCTAATTTTGAAAACATATCTTTGTTATTTAAAAGGCAAAGATACTTTTTATACTTTTAACGTTGAAATATTAATACCAATTTTATGAAAATTCATCATTTATCTGAAAAAAATAGCGTTCTAAATCATTTTCTTGGAGAAATTAGAGATGTAAATATTCAAAAAGACCGCCTTAGATTTAGAAGAAACATTGAGCGCATTGGCGAAATTATGGCCTACGAAATAAGTAAGGATTTGCACTATAAAAATTGGGCTATTACCACTCCACTTGGCGTAAAAAATTCAACTGAAATTAGTGATAAAATAGTAATTTGCTCCATATTGAGAGCGGGATTAACCTTACACAATGGGTTTTTGAATTATTTTGATGGCGCAGAAAACGGTTTTATTTCTGCTTATCGATTTCATCCAAATAACGATGAAAATTTTGAAATCAAAGTAGAATACGAAGCAGTTTCAGATATCGCTGATTCCAATTTAATTTTGGTTGATCCAATGTTGGCAACCGGACAATCTATAGTTGCTGTATTCAATAAATTAATTGCTAAAGGCGCTCCTAAAGAAATTCATTTGGCTGTAGTTATCGCAGCTCCAGAAGGCATAAAATATTTAGAATCGCTATTACCGGATAATTGTCATCTTTGGATTGCTTCTATTGATGAGAAGCTAAACGAAAAAAATTATATCATACCAGGGCTTGGCGACGCTGGTGATTTGGCTTTTGGAACCAAATTATAACTGAGAGAAAAACGAAAATAAACTACATCCCACCACTGCCAAAAAGAACAATTCTGTCTTCGCTTTTGATTGCGGAGTTTCCACAAAAATAGTCATTGAAAAAGCCAACGGCACAAATGTAAACAGCAAAATATCGTTGCTTTTATTTGGTGAGAACACAAAAACCAATAATCCTATAAAAAATGCAGCAATGATTTTCTTGTACGTTGAGTGAAGAATTATTGGTCGGTTGGTAATGGTAAGTCCTAAATTAGCAATAAAAAATAGCGAAATTGGAGCAAAAAGGGAAAGCGCCAAATTTTGATAATTATTAATAAAATAATTGATTTCAAAATTGCTTTCAGAATTTGCAATTAATTTTCCAATGTTATTTGCGTCAAAAACTAAATCAAAAAAGAACAACAACACAAACGAAATAAAGAAGGCAATAAAAGGTAAAAACCAAGTTCTATAATCTCGTGCGGTGTGAAAAAGAATGCTGATAAAAACCAATATAATAAAAAGAATGCTCCAAAAATGGAATAAAGAAGCCACAAATACCCACAATGAGGCATCAAATATCTTTTCTTTTTGAGATTTTGAAGATTGTAAAGAGAAGAGGCGTCTTAGTGCTAAAAGTATAAAAAAGTTGGCTAAAAACAACATAGAATTATTCATTACTGAGGGAAAAAAAAGCAACAACAATAAATAAAATAATATAGTAAAAGCACTGTCTTTGCTAAGTCCGTTCTTTTTAATGATGAAATTTCCAGTGAAAAAACAGGCAAAAATCAATATAAATATCATTGCTTTTTTAGCAAGTAAACCAAATGAAAAAACAGTTCCAACTTGATGAAATTGAGTAGTTAAAAAGAAAAATAATAGCATTAAAAAAACAAATGCAAAATTTATTGGTGTAGATTTCTTAAAAAGACTTGTAATCATATGGATATTTTATACTTTTGCAAATGTAAATATAATACTTGAACAAAGATGAAAGCATTTTTTGAAGGAATACAATGGTTATTTGAAAACATTTTTTTCATTCCACAAAATTATTTAAGAGAACTAGAATTAGAAAATTGGTTTGCTGCCAATATAATCAATTGGGCTTTTCTATTTATTTGCATGGCCGCAATGATTTATTGGATTAAACAATTGCAATTACACAAAGCAAATAACGAAGAATATCAAGATACAACGGCACATTCTTTCTTTAAATAAAATCCTGAAAAGAATTTATTAAAGGTCGAAACCGATATCTTTTCTATAATACATCGTATCGAAATGTAGTTTTTCTATATTTTGATACGATTTTTTTATGGCTTCTTCGAAATTCTCTCCCAATGAAGTTACCGCCAAAACCCTTCCTCCATTCGTAATAATCATATCGTTATCTTTCTTCGTTCCCGCATGAAAAACTATAGAATCGGTAACAGTTTCTATTCCCGAAATTACTTTCCCATTCACATATTCTTCAGGATATCCGCCAGAAACTACCATAATAGTTGCTGCGCTTTTATCGGTTACCTTCAAATTGATTTCGTCCAGTTTTTCATTGGCAACAGCCTGAAACAATTCCACTAAATCCGATTCTAATCTTGGAATTACCACTTCCGTTTCAGGATCGCCCATTCTTACATTGTATTCAATTACTATTGGCTCTCCTTTTACGTTAATTAATCCAATAAAAACAAACCCTTTGTATTGAATATTATCTTTTTTCAAACCTTCAATTGTAGGCTTAACAATTCTATTTTCGATTTTTTCAAGTAAAATTGCATCAGCAAATGGAACTGGAGAAACCGCTCCCATTCCGCCGGTATTTAATCCCGTATCGCCTTCGCCAATTCGCTTATAATCTTTTGCTGTAGGTAAAATTTTGTAATTTTTACCGTCTGTCAATACAAAACAGCTCAATTCTATTCCATCTAAAAATTCTTCAATTACCACTTTTGAGCTGGCTTCTCCGAATTTTGCATCTACCAACATATTTCGTAATTCCTGTTTGGCTTCCGCTAAATCATTAATTATCAAAACGCCTTTTCCAGCTGCTAATCCATCTGCTTTTAGTACATATGGCGGCTGAAGTGTCTCTAAAAATGCACACCCTTTTTCCACGGTTTCTTTTGTAAAACTATCATAACCAGCTGTTGGAATATTGTGTTTTACAAGAAATTCTTTAGCAAATTCTTTACTTCCTTCTAGTTGCGCACCTTTTTTTGAAGGTCCAATAACCGGAATATGATTTAAATCGGCATCGTTTTGGAAAAAATCAAAAATCCCTTTTACTAATGGATCTTCAGGTCCTACAACTACCATTTCTACTTTTTCGCTCAAGGCAAATGATTTAATCGCTTCGAAATCTGTGATTTTTAAGTTCACATTAGTAGCAATACTGCCTGTTCCGGCATTTCCTGGTGCTACAAATAATTTCGTGCATTTATCGCTTTGAAGCATTTTCCATGCAAGTGCGTGTTCTCTTCCTCCTGAACCTAGTAATAAAATAGTCATTTTGTTGTGATTGTTGTGTTGTGCAAAAATAATTTCTTTTGAGTTTAAATTGGCATTAAAACTCAAAAAAATAAAAGTCTTTTAAATTAATTTTGGAAACTAAATGGAATTTGGAAAAAGGAAGGGTTTAATACGCCTTTTTTTCTCCTTTTATGATATTGATAACTGTTTGGACAATTATTTTTAAATCTAGAATTAGCGACCAATTATCGATGTAGAATACGTCAAATTTAATTCGGTTGATCATATCTTCATCCGATTCTATTTCGCCTCGAAATCCTTTTACTTGCGCCAATCCCGTGATTCCTGGTTTTACATAGTGACGAACCATGTATTTTTTTATTTTGTTTCCGTAGGATTTATTTTGTGACCATAAATGCGGTCTTGGACCTACAACCGACATGTCTCCAAACAATACATTGATAAATTGCGGTAATTCGTCCATGCTGGTTTTTCTCATAAATTTCCCCGTTTTGGTAACTCTAGGGTCGTTTTTGGAAGCTTCTGATTCAGTATCTTCGTTTAATTTCATCGAACGAAACTTGTAGCAATAAAATTCGTTTTCTTCTAGACCTGGCCTGCCTTGCTTAAAAAACACCGGCCCTTTTGATTCTAATTTTATTAAAATTGCCAATATTGGAACTATCCATGAAAGCAGAAAAATAATTACCAATAATGAAAATACAATATCAAAAGTTCGTTTAATGGTTTTGATTGAAGGTTCATGCAAAATTGTTTTTTGCATGGTTAATACTGGAAACATTTCTAAATAATTTATTTTTAAATTCTTAGAAAAAATCTCTTTTGAACCTGGAATAAATTTGATGTTTATTTTATTTGTGTCAGCAAATTCAACCATATTTATGGTTTGATCGTTAGTCATTTCTTCCAAAGAACTGAAAATTTCGTCTACCTTATTATTAAGAATATACGTTTTTAAATCTTCTAAATTTCCTGAAATTTCTGGTGATTTGCTTTTGTTTGAATAATAGCCTAAAAATCGGTAGCCATAATCGATTCTATCTTCAAAAAGTTCTTTAAGTCGAATAGATTCTTCGGTATGGCCAATAATTACAACGTTTCTATAATTACTTCCTGTGATTATTCTATATTTTTTCAAATAATAAAATAACAGAAATTTAAAAATGGTAATTAAAATAGTAAAAAAAAGCACATATAGTAAAACTGCTTTTTCATTAAAAACAACTTCTTGAGTAAACGGATAATAGGCAATTATCAATAATGAAAATAGCGAGCATTGCTTTAAAATTTTAGTGATTATTTCTACTGGGGTCGTAAATCTATAGACGTCATAAAATTTAATTAGAAAGGCAATTACCGACCAAGAAATTAGTAAATAAGCAATATATGCGTTGAATTTAGAAACCAATCCTTCAAAAAAATAAATCCCCAAAACAGCTATTACTAATAAGTCAAATACAATACTTATTGGTCTTATATATTTTGAATATCTACTTGATTGAGCTGCCGTCATACTATTTTATATAACCTGAAAAATCTTTGTGCTCTTCTTTTAACAACTCCTCTTTTGAAAGCGATTTGAAATATTCGTAGGTAATTTTCATTCCCTCTTCTCTAGAAACTTTTGCTTCCCATCCTAGAAGATTTTTCGCTTTAGTTGTGTCCGGTTGACGTTGTAATGGATCATTAACTGGAAGTGGATGATACACTACCTTTTGATTTGTTCCCGTTAATTTAATAATTTCTTCAGCAAAGTCTTTAATCGTAATTTCGTCTGGATTCCCAATATTCACTGGATAAACATAATCGGAATGTAGTAATCTGAAAATTCCTTCAACCTGATCGTCAACATAACAGAAAGAACGCGTTTGCGATCCATCGCCAAAAATGGTTAAATCTTCTCCTCTTAAAGCTTGACCGATAAAAGCAGGAATCACTCTTCCGTCATTCAGTCTCATTCTTGGGCCATAAGTGTTGAAAATTCTTACAATTCTGGTTTCTACACCGTGAAAAGTGTGGTAGGCCATTGTGATCGATTCTTGGAAACGTTTTGCTTCGTCATAAACCCCTCTTGGGCCTATTGTGTTTACGTTTCCGTAATATTCTTCTGTTTGTGGATGTACTAAAGGATCTCCATATACTTCCGATGTGGAAGCGATTAAAATTCTAGCGTTTTTAACGCGAGCTAAACCTAAAAGATTGTGAGTCCCTAAAGAGCCCACTTTTAAGGTTTGAATTGGAATTTTTAAATAATCTATTGGACTTGCTGGAGATGCGAAGTGTAAAATATAATGTAATTCTCCAGGAATATGAACAAATTTAGTGATATCGTGGTGGTAAAATTCAAAATGTTCGAGTTTAAAAAGATGTTCGATGTTTCTTAAATCTCCAGTAATTAGGTTGTCCATTCCGATAACATGGTACCCTTCTTTAATAAAACGATCACATAAGTGAGAGCCTAAAAACCCAGCGGCTCCTGTAATTAAAATTCTTTTCATATTTGGATGCGATTTCGTTTTACTTAATATTGTATTTAAAACGTTAAAATTATTATAATATTATATTAAATGGCAATTGTTTTTTCAGTTTTTATTTTAGTGTTTAACACACAATACATTACGATAAAAAAGGTAACTCCTCTTTGCCTCCAGAGGAACGATTCGGTAATAAATAGGAATATCATTAATACCGAAAAGGCGATGTGAAAGTAGTTTTTCGAGGCAATTCCGTTTCTAATTGTTAGGGCTAACATTATTATCAACAATAAGAATCCAAAAATCCCTAATTCTGCGAAAACTTGTATGTATTGATTGTGAAAATTCATCTTTTGATAGCCTTCTTGGTATTGATTACCTAAGAAAAGATGGTATTGCACTCCTTTTTCTTCAATTTTAGAATAGGACGCGTCTAATCCAAACCCTTTCCAAAAAATAGCTTCTTCTTGAAGGAATTCAGTGAAAATTCTGAACTGATAAACCCTAAAAGCGGTTCCTGGAAAAAAATCATTTGGCTTAAAAGTATCGTTATTCCAAGCTTGTTTAATGCTTACGTTATATACCGTTTCTGAGCCTTTATTGATAACGTCGTTTACACTACTGTCGGTCATTATGGTTTCGTATTCTTGCTTGAAACGCTCTTTTACTTTGCCAATAAAAGGAAGAGACAATAAAATTACAATCGCTAAAATTAAGTTTCTAAGGCGTAATTTTTTTGCTGTTTTTGAAAAAAACAAATAGTAATAACCTAAAAGCCCGATGAATACAACTACAATATTTTTAGACGATAATAGAAAAACCATTAAAAACAATATAGCTAAAGCCAATTTATCCCAATTCGTTTTTATTGGTTTAACCAAAAAGTAAAAAAAGGAAACGGACATATAAACGGAAACGTGAATGGCATTTACGTCTTTTGTAACCAATTCATGGTAAAAGAAAACCGAAGTGTCCTGAGAATTTAAGAATCGGATGGATGCATTAATTAGATAAAAAACAGCGAATGCTACCATTCCATAACTGAATCCTTTTATGATTTTTTGTTTTTCATCATCTGAAAATGTACGAAATAACAGAAAACAAATTGGAAATAATAAAAGTGGTAATTCTTTTGAAATTGCTGCTATCGTTCTGTCGGTATCAATTGACCAGGTTAAAGACAACAGCATTAAAATATATAAAAGTATTGGAAAAATTAAATAATTTTTGAAACTAACGTCTGCTTTTTTAAAGTTGATTAGCGTAATAATGATTAATAACGCCAGCGAAAGACTGTTAAATGCATATCCTAAAGGAATACACAATAATGCTAGTAAAACAAATAATAACGAAGGGTGGTTGTTATATTCCTGCTTTAGATTTTGAAATACATTCTTCGAAAAGTTGAAGATATTCTCCATTTATTTTATCCCAATTAAATTCATTTTCAATCGCGTCAAAGTTGTTTTGAACTAATTGCAAGTTATCATTTTTTTTGATTGTATCTAAAATATTTTTTACATCGGCGGGATTTGAAAAATAATAACCATTTTCTTTTAGAATTGCTTTGTTAAAATGGTTGTCATGTGCAATAATAAATGCGTTGGACGCCATGGCTTCCAGCAAAGAAGGATTAGTGCCTCCAACAGAATGCCCGTGGAAGTAAAAATTGGAGAAATATCTTAAATTATTTAGTTTGTTGATGTCAAATTCAGCACCTATAAATCGGATTGGGCTAAACGATTTAAATTTGTTTTTTAGGTATTCGCCATACTTCGTTTTGTGATTTCCAAGAACTAAAACGGTGGTTTTCTGTCCCGCCAACACAATTCCGTCAAGGATGGTTTCAATATTATTTTCTGGTTCAAAACGAGCCATAATCATATTGTAATTGTTTTTTTCAACGTTGTATTCTTTCAATATTTCTTCGTTTGGATTTTTAAAAACCTTAGCTCCGTAGGCAATATAAGTTGAAGAAACATTGTATTTGCTATCAATATATTTTTGAATTCCTAATGAATCTGAAATCAAAAAATCACTGCTTATTACCGCTAATCTTTCGGCAAATTTCAAAAATTGTTGAACCGGTTTAGAATATTTTGAACGTTTCCACTCCAAACCGTCCATATTGGTAATGATAATTGGTTTTTTAGGAAGTAGGAAATACCAAATGGAATTACTGGTATAGCCGAGTTGCAGAATAATGTCAAAATCTCGTTTTCGAGAATCCATTATGCAATTATAATCATAAATAAACTGCCCAAAAGTGCCCAATTTATATTCCGGATCGTATTGATGAATTAGATTAACGCCATTAAATGTTTTTTCCTGGTACAAATGATTGTGGGAATTATAAACAAAAACTTCGTGTCCTTTCTCCACAAGAAATACCGAGAAAAATTCAGCAAATTGCTCAAATCCCGAGTAATGGTTTGGGATTCCACGCGTTCCTAAAATAGCTATTTTCATTATATAATTACAATCAGTTGGCTAAAATAAGAAATTTAAGGAATTAAGACGCTTTTCGAAAGATTAATTAATAGTTATGTTTAGTATTTTTTTATAGGCTTTGTAGGTTTCTTCAGCAGTTTTTTCCCAAGTGTAATTGTCTAAAATCTTTTGTTTTAGTTTTGGATTAACTTCAGATGTGAATGCTTCGTCTATGGCTTGCTTTATTGAGTTAACGTCGTCGGGCTCACAATAAAAAGCGTAATTTTCGAAATAATCGTAGGTATCGCCTTTACTGGTAACTACAATATTACAACCCATGGCAGCGGCTTCAAGCGAGGAAAGTCCCGGTGTTTCCATCCAACTTACCAAAGCGTGAACTTTGGCAACCTTGTACAATTCTTTCAAATCGTCGTGTGGAATTGCGCCTAAAAAAATCACATTATCGCCAGCTTCTTGATGCACTTTCTGCACATATTTTTTCTGATTTTTAGACTCTTTTCCAACCAAAACTAACTTATAATTTGTGTTTTTAACAGCCCGAACTAAGTTTAAAGTTTCTTTTCTTCCTTCGATTCTTGCGGCGCAAAGAATACAATCTTGATATTGTGAAAATTGGTTAGGTTTGTTGTTTTCTTCATCAGAAAAAACAGTTTTATCTATTGCGTTAGGAATGTCTGCAAAAGTGTAGTTTTTTAGTTTGAATTCAGCCGCAACGCGATTCATTTCAGAAACAGAATTCGGTAAAAAAATAGCAGTATTATCTACTATTTCTTTCATTAAACCATAATACCCTTTGTACAACATTTTGAAAACTCCTTTGTGAAAACGATTTTCATAATATTGTTTAATTACTGTTTTTATATAGGCAATTTGGTAAGGCGAAAGCACATTGGCAAGTTTTTGAAACAATCCGCCTCGTGCTTTTCTTTCGAATTCCGTATAAAGCCCATAAATGGTTGATAAAGCGATTTTTTTGTTTTGCTTTTTGGCATTTAACATTTGTAAATAAATGTCTTGAGGTTCCATTAAATTAAACAAATGAACTAAGTCGTATTTAGACAAATCGGGTTCAAATTCTAAAGACACATCAACCTCAACTCCCAATTTTTCAAGGTGTTCTTTGGTTTTTAGCAATTGTATCATATCTCCGCCGGGAGCATCAAATAAATTGGTTCTTGTTTGAAAAAGCACTTTCATATTTACCCGAAAATTAATTGGTTGCAGATTTAGATTTTTTTTCGAAAAATAATAAGGCGCCAAGCAGAAAAACAATTACATCCCTAGAGTTATACATTCCAGTAATTGTTAATGTTGTGAATAGAAAAGCTACTCCAATTGCGGAAATAAAGTAGGTTTCAAAATTTTTATTATAATATATTTTAATATAAAGATTAATTAAAAAAACCAAGTATAAAAAGAGGCTGAAGATTCCCGTTTTATAGTAAATATAAACGTAGCCATTGTGAAGTTCAGATATGTATTTAATTCCTTTGTCTTTATAGTTTTCTGTTAATGGCGCAAAAAACTTAAGATTTACCAATGATCCATAACCTGTTCCAATTACATAACTTTTAGGATCTTTTTCCATCAATGAAAACGCTCTTTTGGCTTCGTATCCGCGCCAGTGGTCCCAAAGGTCTTTGTGATTTTCTCTGTCGATTTTGGTTTTGAAAATCTCAGATGGGGCATTTTTTACTTTGTACAAAAACGATTCCAATCCCGGTTGGTTTCTTGATATTTTTATAGAAAATAAATAGCCGTAAAACACCAAAATTGACACGATTACCACTCCAATTATTCTAAGGCCTCTTTTAGTAATTATGGTATATCCATAAATTGTAATTAATAAAATTATTGCAACCACAATCATGGTTCTAGAAAAGTAAAGAACATTGGATGCAAATAATAAAACAACAAAAAAGAAGTGTTGAAATCGGTTCTTAAAGAGGGTATCGTTTTGAAATTTCTTGTAAAATAGTAAGAAAAACAATGAAAAGAGTTCTAGGAAATTATCCCTCCCAAATTCTCGTATTTCATTCACCGAAGAAAAGCCGCTTATAAAAAATAAGATGCCAAAATGAATTACTGCAGATAGCAATCCTACGATGACAATTGTTTTTACAAACATTTTAAAATCATCAATTTTTCTATAAAAAAAATACCCAATTAATAATCCGGTGATGGGTTTTAGAAAATGAAAAATGTCTTTGAAAACGTTAAAAAAGGTAACTTTATTAAATAAAAATCCAACAAACCCTAGGAGGAAAATAATTAAAATTGGCAATACTTTTTTTAAAAATAATTTATTGATTTGTACTTTTTCAAACAGGAAAAATAACCCTAGAATAAAAACTTGAAAAAGCACATTTGCTTTAAATGAGGGTAAGTATAATTGTAAAAGAATTATAATTATAAAGAGTGCCGAATAAAATTCTTTAGATTTGACCTTCATTTTACATTTTAAGTGTATTCAAAAATAAGAGATTTAATCTAGTTTGAAAGCTTTTTTTAAAGTTTTCACTAATTTATTTATTTTGAGGGCTGCCGTAATTACTAATTTGTCAAATCCTTTAAAATGTTTTGAAATATAAATTTCATACCCTTTAATTAGCATCGGGTTTTTAGCTTTGGTAAACCCTACAAAATGGATGTAACTGTAGTTTGGTAAGAAAATTCTCTTGAGGCCTAAATTTGCTATTTTTTTGGAAAAATCAACATCTTCAACATACAAGAAATAATCTTCGTCGAATCCTTTAATCTGGTCGTAAGTTTCCTTTTTGAGCAATAAAAAAGAGCCTCCAAGCCAATCAACTTCGTATTGTTCTCTGGTGAATTTCCCTGAGTTGAATTCAGTTCCAATTTGAAGTAATTTCTTCATTTGAAACATATTAATAAAATTAGGGAAATTCCCAGCTGCAGGCAGATATTCCTTTTTTCCGTTCAGCATATTTATTCCAATTACTCCAATTGAAGTGTCGGATTTTAATGTTTCTAAAGCGGGTGAAATGGGATCTAAAACAACCGTATCGTTATTAATTAATAGTAAAAACCTCCCTTGCGCTGCTTTAACAGCTTCATTATTTCCTTTTCCAAAACCAAAATTAATTTTAGATTCAATTAATTTAACATCAGGAAAATTATTTTTAAGAAAATTACGACTATCGTCAGAAGAATTATTGTCCAATACGATGATTTCAAAAGCAATGTCACTTAACTTTTGATACAACGAATCCAAGCATTCTTTAAGATATTGAACACCATTGAAATTGACAATAATAACTGATAATTCTATTTTCATTTTAAAATAACGTATAAAACCCTAATTTCTTTTTAATAAAATACAAACACAATACATTAATTAAAATATTTGTAATCAAACTAGCGATTGCAGCTCCTTCAATGTTGTATTTAGGGATTAGCAGATAACTCAAAATTAGGTTTACGAAAAAGCTAAAAATGGTAATATTTCTGAAAATATTTTGATTTTCAGTCATGTTCAAAATTTGATCTACATTTCCAGCCATAGCGCTAAAAAGCACACCAATTGAGACTATAATTAATGTAGTTCCTCCGGAAATGGCTTCCGTTCCCCAAAAAGACAAAATAAAATCACTGAAAAAAATCAAACAAAGGACTATTGGTAATGAAAAAACGGCGATTAGTCGGGTTGAATTGTGTGTTAGCTTTTTTAATTGATCAAAATCTCCTTTACCATAAAGTTCGGCAATTTTAGGCGTCATAATTGTGCTTACAGAAACTATCGCTAAAAACCCAACGCTTCCTATTTTATAAGCGATATTATAAATTCCAACTTGTGTATTATTGGACATTATTCCTAACAAAATTACATTAGTGTAGTTTAATAAATACATGAACAAACTGCTAAATAGAAGTGGCGAAGCCGTTTTAATTAGCGATAATGTAGAAATTGAAATGGTTTCTTTTTTTGGATTTAATTCGAAAATTGTAAACGCTTCTAACAAAAGTGTTATTAAAATTGCTAAAGAAAAAGCAATAAATGTGAAGTAATTATCTTTATCTAATGTGTAAAACAGAAACAAGAAAAGTAGTAATAATAGGTTCGGAATTACAAACATGAATAAGTTGTACTTATTGAAATTTTTGGTTGCAATTAAAAAATAAAGGAAAATTTCGTGAACTATAAACAGCGGAATTGAAATGGATACAATTAAAAAATAATTGACTAATTGTAGGTTGTGAAAAACGGTTTCTGATAAATATTCCGAACCAAAATAGAAAAATAAAATTGGAATTATAGAGAAAACCAAAGATCCTTTTAACCCTTTTATCAATAGTTTTTTAGCTTGTGAAAAAGTGAAATCATTGTTGCCTATAATTTTTATTAAGGTATTTGGTATCCCTAAAGTGAATAATAATGCAATTATTTGCGACAGCGCAAAAACTAAAGAATAGTCGCCAAAAGTTCCAACACCAAAAAAACGAGTAATTAAAACCGTGGTTAGAAATGAAGTTCCTAGCCCAAAGATTCTAAAAATAAAATTTAGCCCCGATGATGAAATTAACTTTTTAAAACTACTGTTTAGTTGAATCATTTTATAGTATTTACTTTAAATAATTCTATTTATTTTCTAACTACGAAAAAATATTGGGTGCTAAAAAATTCTTCAAATATTCCAAAAGTAATCAAATTTATCAGCTTGGATAATGATTTCCCTTGATAGTTTTTTATAGAACTTTCTTGTTTTAAAATCGTATAACCTGCTGTTTCTAGTAACTCCTGAATGTTTTTTCGGCAATAAAAACGAACGTGGGTGTAATCAAAAATTCCGCTTTCTTCGTATTTAAAATCGCCTTTAAAAACTATTTTGTATAGCGCAGAATAATAACGGATATTAGGCATGCTAACAATTATTTTCCCGTCTTCTTTTAAATATTTTTTTAAGGTTTCTAAAACGCTTTTAGGTTCAAAAAGATGCTCTAAAACGTCAGGAAGTAATATTAAATCGAAGTATTGATTGTATTCTGGGAGTTCCATTTTTTCAATGTCACCAAAAATAAATCGGTCCAATGGCTTGTAATTTTGTTTGTTTTTTACGTCTTCAAAAATATCAACCCCTACCGCTTCAGAAGCAATTCCGTTTTGTTTTAAATAATATAACGTTTCCCCATAAGCAGCGCCAACTTCTAAGATTTTTAAATCTTTTGCATTAGCGTCGATTAAATTTATAAGGTCTTTTCGAATATTAGAAAAATAATCTGGGGCTTTTTCGTTGTAGTTCATATTTTAGAATCTAAATAAAAAAAGTTACCTTATTTTGAGATAACTTTTCTTTATTTTTACTTACTTGATTAACTTGTTCAATTCAACTCCTAAAGGCTCTAAAGGATAAAAAACTGGATCGTGAGTTTCTTTTTCTTCTACAACAAATGTCGATTTTTGATTATCCACTTTAAGTTGGTTGTTAGGAGAAAAATATTGGAAAAATAAATTCCCTTTTGCTTCAAATTTTCTGTCGTAATATTTAATCACGAAATTCTCGATTTTCATTTCCTTTTGTTGTTTATTCTCCCCTACATCAAAACGCATGAAGGTGAAAGCAACGTCATCAGGTAATTCAAATACAATTTTTTGACTTTTTTCTTTCCCTTGAACGTTCACTCTAACGCATTTTTCTTCGCTAAAATTAAGTGTGTTGTCTTCTGTATAAAACAATTGAAACGAATCATCAACCGGTACAACCATATCAACGGTTACATTTACTTTGCTTTCAGCAACTTTTTCTTCAACAACCGGAAGTTGGTCAACTGATTTTTCATTTTTGCAACTGATTGATAAGATGCTTAATAATACTACAGCTATTATAACTTTTGTTCTCATTTTCTTCGTTTTTTTTACAAAAATAATTATTATTTTTAGTTAAGTGTTAATTTATTATTATTTTATTTTTTGGTAAAATCACCCCTTGAAAAATACTTTTCTACAAAGCAATAAACCAAAATAAAGAAATAACGGCTCCCCATTTCTTTGATTTTCAATTTGGAAACACCATACTTTCTATTGGTCCAGGAATTAGGAACTACAGCATAAGAATAGCCTCTAATTATTGCTTTTAATGGCAATTCGATGGTTAAATTAAAGTGTGGAGACAAAATCGGTTTTACCCCTTCTATCACTTCTCTTTTGTATAATTTAAAGGCGTTTGTGGTGTCGTTATATTTAATTCTCATCACCACTCTAATGATTAAATTGGCTATTCTATTAATCACTTTTTTTACAAATGGATAATCTACTACTTTTCCGCCTTTCATAAATCGGCTGCCAAAAACGCAATCGTAATTTCCTTCCAACATTGTGGTATAATAACGAATCAAATCGTACGGAGAATCGGATAAATCGGCCATCATTACCGCCACGCAATCACCAGAATATCTTTCTAATCCATAACGAACGGCGTACCCAAAACCATTTGGCCCTAAATTGGTTACATGTTTTACAGCTGGATATTTTATCGATAATTCCTCCAAAACCTGCGCTGTATTGTCTTTTGAATTATCATTTACAACAAGTATTTCATGATCGATTGAAACTTGTGAAAAAGCCTCTTCAATTTGATCTATTGTTTCAGTAATAGACTCTTCTTCGTTATAAGCCGGAATTACAATACTTAGTTTCATTTGTCTTTATTCTCGTATATTATTTCTGCAAAATCCCCAAATCCATGTTTGATTTTGGCAATTTCGAAATACCCATTTTTATTCAATAATTGATCGATGTCTTCGTGTTTACTATTACTTAAATACATATCGTCGTTGTGACTTTCCAATTGAATTAATCGAATTTTAAATTGATTTCCATTTGAAAATAAACCTTCTAAAACTGGTAATTCATGACCTTCAACATCAATTTTTAATACATCAAAAGAATTACTTTCATTCGATTTTAAAAATTCTGACAATGTAATTACGGCTACTTTGTATTTATCTACAATTATAGATTCTTTAGTAACGCCAAGTACTTTTGCCTTTTTTTCAAGATACTTCGAATCTAAATTTAAAGATTCAAAAGTAGAAGTTTCGTCCAAAATATTTTCGTTGAACTCCAATTCTCCGTTGGTGTTGCTAACGCCCAAATTATTCAAAATGATATTGACGTTGTTCTTGTATTTTTCTTCTAATAATTGAAATAATTTTTTGTTTGGTTCAAATGCCGTAATCTTAGCATTTGGATTTATTCCAAGAAAAAAATCAATAGATTGCCCTTTGTTAGCGCCCACATCAAGAATTGAAACTGAGACGTTTTTCAAATTATCTTTATAAAACTTTTTTAGTTTCGGATAAAAGAAAATCGCTTCGTTTATATGAATCAGACTTTGAATTATTTTAGTTCTTAACTTCATTTATTCTTGTCTTTTTATGGTATTCTCATAGATTTGAGTCAAAATATCATTGATGTTGTATTTCCAATTCCATTCTGGATAATGAGCTTTAAATTTAGAAACATCGCTAATCCACCAAATGTGATCTCCTATTCGGTTGGCTTCAGAATATTCGTAATTCATCGGTTTTCCGGTAATGGCCTCACACATTTCGATAGCTTCGGCCATTGAACAATTGGAATGTCTTCCTCCGCCGGCATTGTAAACTTCTCCCTGTCGCGGATTTTGATAAAAATGCCAAAACATATTTACCAAATCCCAACTGTGAATGTTGTCGCGAACTTGTTTTCCTTGGTAGCCAAAAACGGTATATTTATCGCCTGTAATCGCGCATTTCATTAAATAAGATAAAAACCCGTGAAGCTTAGTTCCTGAGTGATTTGGGCCAGTTAAACAGCCGCCTCGGAAAATTCCTGTGTTCATCCCAAAGTACTTTCCGTATTCTTGAACCAAAACATCGGCCGCCACTTTTGAAGCTCCGAATAAGGAATGTTTCGTTTGATCGATACTCATTTTTTCATCGATTCCATTTTCAAAATAAGGATGACTTTCGTCAATTTCCCATCTTTTTTCCTTTTCTATTAAGGGTAAATAATTTGGAGTATCGCCATAAACTTTATTAGTCGACGTAAAAATAAATGTTGCTTTAGGGCAATGTAACCTTGTTGCTTCCAGCAAATTTAATGTCCCGTTTGCATTGACGGTAAAATCTGTAATTGGTTCATTTGCTGCCCAATCATGACTTGGTTGAGCTGCGGTGTGAATCACTAATTTGATTTCGGAACCGTATTTTGAGAATATTTTTTTTAATTCTTCGATGTTTCGAATATCAGCGTGGTGGTGTTCAAAATTTGGGATAGTTTCGGTTAGTTTTTTAGTATTCCATTCTGTCGATGCGTCTGCTCCAAAAAAGACTTGGCGCATGTTATTATCGATTCCAATGATTTTATCAAATTTTTGCGCGAAAAAAGAAACCGACTCGCTTCCTATTAATCCCGATGAACCTGTGATGATACAAATATTCATTTTATTGTGTTATTTTATATTCTGTGATTTTTACTTTCTCATTATAATATCCTTCGTGCAAAGGAAAAAAAGAATAGCATTTTATCTTATTTTCTTCTTTAAAAATGTTGTTGTAATAATTCAAATAATCCTGGGTTGAATTGAATTGATAATCAGAAAAAATACCCGATTTTAAAAGAGAATTTGAAGTTCTGTATTCACTTGAACCATTGTTATTTTTCTTAATACTAACTTTAATTTCTGGCGCATGATTTATAATCGAAACCGCTTTCCCTTTCAATGTTGAGAAAAATTCAACTTCATAGAAAATGTCTTTTTTTGGAATCAATGGCGCTCCTGAAAGAATAGCATATTCTTTATTAAATATAAGTTTTACTGGCTTTGCATTTTCTTTTCTTTCTAATAAAAGGATCTGTCTTTCATTAAAAGTAAACGTTTCTGCCACTTTATAATTTTTAAATAAAACTAAATTTACTTTAGCTTCATCAAACAATGGGTATCTGTAATCTAGCGAAACGTAATCATACAATACAAATTTGGGCGCTTTATCGCTATTATAAAAGTTGAAATTTTGTTCTTCAAGGTATTTGGTGTAAACACAATAAGACTGAATAATTGGCCTTGGCAAATAATTTAATTTGTTTTCCAGCAACATGTAAATGTCCCAAGGAAAAACGTCTACCGTATTGCTTCCTATTTTTTGTTTTATATTTTCTGGTAATTGATTATTGTTGGGATACAACTGAAAGCCTGAGGTTTCTGAAAATGAAGAAAACTGATTAAAATAGACTGTTTTATTAGCTTTCTCTTTATAATCAAATAAAGTTGAACCATAATTTTTAAAACAAATATAAAAGGAAATCAATACCGTAATTGTAATAATAATCGATTTTGGATTAAACCATTTGTAATCAAAAAATATTTTCGTGCATAAAATTAACAAAACAACATATTTAAAAAACTCCATTATATGTCCGTTGTCTGCTCTTACAAACGCTTGCTTATACAAGATAAAAATAGATATAGAGAAAATGCCTAAGTAGGTAATGTTCTTTAAAAACTGCTCTTTATTTCTTTGGGTAATTAGATTTATAACTAAAATCAATACCGATAAAAATAGAATTAATTGCGAAGATAAATCGAAAATAAAAGTGGAATCGTTATTAAACATTATCTCGTTATAGCCCGAAACAACTTCGATTCCTGAAATTACATAACTTATAATTTCTAAATTAAAAACATAAGAAAGTAAGAAAATTAATACAAATGGAATTAAATAAATTAGGGCTGTTTTTACCCTGTTTTCAACTCCTTTAATCATTATATATCCAAAAACAATTGTGTATAAAATAATCGAAATTAGGCCTGTATTAAATTTTATAAAGAAAAGTAAGCACAATAGAATTATCTGAAAAATATAATTGATTCGCTTGACTTCTTCTATATTTCTAAACAGCCAAAACACTAAAAATAAAAAAAGTACTAAGGCATTTGCGCCACCTAAATAGGTTGGAACTACAGTTGCAATTATAATAATACTGATGAATGTTAAAACCTTGTTTTTATTATTACAAAGGCTATAATAAAAAAGTAAAAAGAAGTTTAAATAACAAAACAGATCGTATAAAAAGAAAATATATTTATTGCAACCCCATGCTATTCTTGTGGATAAATAAGAAAGTGGCCCGTAGGTAAATGCAAATTCTTTACCCCAAATAAAGTTATGGTTATTAATGTAATTTAAAGTGAGTGCCCATGAAGGATCTAAGGAGCTCCAAAGGTGTTTGTCTGAAGGCAATGGTGTAACATTATATTCAAAAAAGGAAGGAAAAACTAAAAACGCGGCTAAAAGTGAAAACACTAAATAGACGGATTTAACATTCCAAAATTTTAATAGCGTTTCTTTCATCTTACTTCAAAATGGGTTCCAAGTGATTTTCATTTTCTTTTATCCAATGGAAAATATCGGTGAAAATTTGCTCTACATTTTTCGTTGGTTTCCAACCAATTTCTTTTTCAATAAGGCTATTATCGGTGATGTAAATTCTTAAATCGGCAGTTCTCGTTTCAGCTTCTGAACCAATTTTGATTTTATTTCCTGTTATTTTTTCGCAAATTGAAGTCATTTCTAATAAGGACGCGCTATTTTCAATTCCGCCTCCTACATTATAAATTTTGCCTTCAAATTTTTCTATTTGGTGAATTTGTAAATCGATTAATTTTACAACATCGTCAACGTGAAGAAGGTCTCGAACTTGCTTTCCTTCGCCGCCGTAACCAATGTATTTTAAAGATTGATTCCAATAGTGTTTTGCCATCCAAAGCGTAACAACGCCTTGATCGGTTTTTCCCATTTGTCGAGGGCCTGCAATAACTCCAAACCTTGTAATTGCCGCTTTCAATCCATAAAAAGCAGCATATTCTTGGATAAACATTTCTGAAGAAAGTTTGGTAGTTCCGTAAAAAGATCTGGCTCCTTCAAGACTTAATTTTTCTGAAATCCCTTTATTTGAAATACCTGTTTGGGTTTGATTTACATCAAATGAAAATCGGGTGGATTCTTCAATATAATTGGCTTTTTCTATAGTTTCTATTGGATAAACTCGGCTAGTAGAAAGGAAAATTAGTTTTGCATTGTTCTTTAAACAAGCATTAAAACAGTTTATTGATCCGTAAAGATTGTTGTTTATCACATACGTTGGGTCGGAATCAAGTCCGGCAGTTACCGATGGTTCTGCAGACGCCTCAATTAAAACATCAAAATTTCCTAGCGCTGAAAGATCTTCATTATTACGAATATCACCATGAAAAAATGGAATTCCCCTTTTTTGAAAATCAGCTAAGTTTAACTCCGATCCTCTTCTTTTTAGGTTGTCAAAAGCTACAATATCGTAGGACGGATAATTGTTTTTTAGTTGCAAACAAATTGTTGAGCCTACAAATCCTGCTCCTCCGGTTACTACTATTTTCATATTTTAATCGATTTTATACTCTCTTCCCAAGTTTTAATTGTAATTCCAAAAGTAGTTTTTATCTTGCTTTTATCCAAAACACTATATTTTGGTCGTTGAGCTGGAGTGGGAAATTGTTCTGTTGGAATGGCTGATAAATCAATGCTAACATTGTTGATTTCGAATATTTTTTTTGCAAAATCATACCACGAACATTCTCCTTCATTACTGAAATTATAGATTCCGTAATTGTCGGTTGTTGGTTGTTGGTTGGCGGACAAAATAATTTGAACTAGTGCTTCCGCTAAATCAACTGCGTTGGTTGGAGTTCCAATTTGATCATTTACAACGCTCAAGGCCGTTCTTTCAGATGCCAATCGGAGCATCGTTTTCATGAAATTATTGCCAAATTGAGAATAAACCCAAGAAGTTCTAATGATATAATATTTTGAAAATACTTGTTGAATTGCTTTTTCGCCGTCTAATTTTGTTTGGCCGTAAACTCCTTTTGGATTTGTAATTTGGGTTTCGGTATACGGTTTGTTATTTGATCCATCAAAAACAAAATCAGTAGAAATATGAATTAATTTAACATCAAAATTATTACACACTTCAGCGATATTTTTTGAACCTAAGACGTTAATTAATTCAGCTTTATCCCGTTCCGATTCCGCTTTATCCACAGCCGTGTAAGCAGCGGCATTAATGCAAAAATCGGGTTTTGTTTTTTGAAAAACAGTTTGACAATTTTCCTTATTTGAAATATCTAAATCTGATGAACTACAAAAAACAAATTTAATTTCGGAATGGTTTTTTGCAATAAATTGTATTGCCTGACCTAATTGACCGCTGGCTCCTGTAACTAAAACTACCATACTTTCTTGGCGTTTTCAATTGTGGGTAATGTTGCGTCTTTTTCTGATATGATGAGTTCGTTTAATGGAAATTGCCAATCAATTTTCAACGAATTGTCATTAAAAATTATACCGCCTTCGCTCTCTTTGTTGTAAAAATTATCACATTTGTAGAAGAAAGTCGCCGTTTCGCTTAATACTAAAAATCCGTGGGCTAAACCTCTAGGAATAAAAAATTGATTTTGTTTTTCTGCTGAAAGCAATACCGAAACGTGTTCGCCATAGGTTTTTGAATTGGGTCTGATATCAACCGCAACGTCCAGAACTTCTCCTTGCAAAACACGAACTAGCTTGGCCTGCGCATGATCTCCAGTTTGATAATGTAATCCGCGTAAAACTCCTTTTGTAGAAAATGATTGGTTGTCCTGAACAAAATGAACTTGCTGACCAATTCCGTTTTGAAAGGTGTTTTCGTTGAAGCTTTCTAAGAAATAACCTCTTTCATCATTGAATATTTTAGGTTCAATAACAAAGCATCCGTCTAATTTTGTAGGTGTAAAATTCATTTATATAATTTCTAATAAATGTTTTCCGTAACCGCTTTTCAGTAATGGCTGGGCCAATTCTTTTAATTGTTCCGCATTGATGAATCCCATTTTGTAGGCCGCTTCTTCAATTGAACCAATTTTTAATCCTTGTCTTTCTTCAATTACTTGAACAAATTGTGAGGCTTGCATTAAAGAATTAAAAGTTCCAGTGTCGAACCAAGCGGTTCCTCTATCTAAAATACTAACTTTTAATTTTCCTCTTCGAAGGTATTCTTTATTGACGTCTGTAATTTCAATTTCTCCACGGTGACTCGGTTTTATGTTTGCAGCAATTTCAACCACATCGTTATCATAAAAATAAATCCCCGGAACAGCAAAGTTTGACTTTGGATTTACAGGTTTTTCTTCAATAGAAAGTACATTCCCATTGACATCAAAATCTACTACTCCGTATCTTTCAGGGTCATTTACGTGATACGCATAAATGATTCCGCCATCAGGATTATTATTCGATTGTAATAAATCTGATAATCCCGTTCCGTAAAAAATATTATCTCCTAAAACTAGCGCTACTTTATCATTTCCTATAAATTCTTTTCCAATGATAAACGCTTCTGCTAATCCATTTGGGTGTTCTTGGACTGCGTATTCAAAACGACATCCTAATCGAGATCCGTCGCCTAATAATTGTCTGAATAATGGTAAGTCGTGGGGTGTAGAAATGATCAATATTTCTCTTATTCCAGACCAGAGTAACGATGATAGTGGGTAATAAATCATCGGTTTATCATATATTGGCATCAATTGTTTGCTAACAGCAAGTGTAAGGGGGTGTAATCTAGTTCCTGAACCTCCGGCTAAAATAATTCCTTTCATAATAAATTGTTTTGTTGGGCTTTTAATGTTTGATTTTTATAAAAATTTAAGAATAAACGTAGGAATACAAACCCAAAAATAAATAATAATGGAAAAACTAATTTTAATTTACCATTAATACTTTGGGTGTTTTTTATATTTAGAATACTGCTATTTTTTTTAATAGTGTTTTCAAAATTTACCAATTGCTCTCTTTTGGTTCCTATTTCATATACTAATGCTTGCTTGGTTTTAAGCACTTCGTTTAACTCGGTGTTTTCATTATAAAAAACTAATTTCTCGGATTTTTGACCAGATGCGGTAGAGAATTTTTCTAATAAAGTATTAATCTGAACGATCATTTCTTCATTCTTTTTAATATTTAAATTAACATTCTCAACATAGATTTTCTTTAAATTGTCAAAATAAGTATTGTTGTTAAGATAATTTAATATTGGATCAATTGTTTTTTCATCCGTTACAAACCCTTTAGTTACAAGGTGAATCGTGTGCGTGTAATAATTTTTACTGGTTGCTTTGTCTTTTATTACCTTATTAATATCGCCGTCTTCAGCTAATAATTTTACCAATTCAAAATTTTGAGTGTTTTGTGTAACCGCTGCGTTTTTTTCATTATAATTAACCAAACTATAAATATCAACAACTGGTTCAATTTCAATTTTTGTTAAATCTGTTGGGTTTTCAACTCCTATCGATTTTAAGAAAATAGTATCTCTGTTTTTGATTTTAGAATCCAATAAATCTATTTTAGAATACAGATAATCGGTACTGCCAAAATTTGGTCTTACAATAATTTTAGAATCAAAAGTTTCGCTGTTCGCATCAAGATAGGTTCCTAAAGCAGCTCCTGCAATAAACAAAATTCCTACTATCAATAAATTTCTTTTGAAGAATAATATCCCTCTAAAAATTGAAGTCCCTATTCCATCATAAAAACCTTTAATTTTATTTGAAATCAATGTTAAATCAATTTCTTGATTGTCTGAATTGGTTGAGTTTTGACTCATGATAAAAACTATTTTACGTTAAAAATTTGTTCTAATATTTTAATTGTAATTAAATATGTTGGCTTTACTCCTGTTGTTCCTAATCCGCCTGAAGCAAGTGTGCTTCCGGTTTCCAGTGGGTTATCTGATGCATAATAAGCATATCTAACTTTTACATCAGGGTTGATACTCTTTCTGATTTTTGATGCCGACTGAATTGCTTTTTGATAATAAGCCCCTTCCATTTCCAATCCGATTGCGCCCCAAGTTGACTCATGGAAAAACTTCAATAAGTCTTTATTTTGCAATGAAGTTCCTAAAACTGTAATCATAGGGCCTTCAAAAACAGCTATGTCATTTCCTTTCAACATCTCGGCTGTTAATTCATTATGGAAGAAATAATTGTCTCCCGTTCCTTCGTTTATATGCGCCGACGGAATCATAATATCTCCTTTTCCGCCTTGAAGAATCCCTGCTTTTCCCATTATTGAAACCGATTCTACATTCAAAAATATGTCTTTTTGAAATGGTTTTAACAACTCGTCAATAGTTTCATAGGCTTGCTCTCCAAAAGCGTAGTCCATAACGATAATTACTGGGTTTTTATTGTGCATTTTAGCATTTGGAAACGCCGATTTCTTCCAGTCTATTTTCGCAGTATCAAAAATCTGAACATCAATGTTAGTTCCCGAAGTATCTGGCAATGAAATCATCCCGTTCAATTTGGCAAATTCTTCCACTTTATTTCTAACCTCATCTGCACCCGATTTACTCAATTCTTCAAAAATAAAGAAATCTGATTTGTCTTTGAATTTGGTTTTTAATACTGTCGTTGCAAATATAGAATTCATCACCGAGTGCATATTGGCACTGATAATGTGAATTGGTCGATCCAATAAATCATTTGCTTTAAGCACCTCTTTTATATTGGTTGCCCAAATTTCACCATGAATATGATGGCCCAATCTTTCTCTTAAAATCGGACTAAAAGTGATGGTTCTTTTATTGTTTTCAACTACTTCTTCAATCGCTAGTTTCCCTAACCAATAAATTACGTGTAAAAAACGATCTGGTTTTTCAATTGTTCCAAAAGCATCATAAATATCCAAAATCTCCGCAAATGTTCTTCCTAAGATATTTGCAGTATGCGAAATTGTTTTCTCTTTATCGGCTAATGTTAGTTTTTTATTGGATAAAACTGCTTGTTCTAGTTTTTTCCAATCACGTGAAACCTCAGCATTTTCATCAAATAATACTCTGTCTTTTATTTTGTGAGATTCTATAAAAATAAAAGTCAAATGCGTTAAAATATCATAAATATCTGATCTTCCGCGGGTGATTTCCACATTCATTTGCTCGTCATCTATTCGATAACAATTTCTTCTTCTTTTTGGTGGAATTATTGCTTGAAAATGGGATTTTGAGTAGCCTTCATCTGAAGTTAAATTGATGAAACGGCATTCTTCAATCCCTATTGGAAGTCTTTCAATTACATATAAAAGTCCGCTTAATTCTACTTTGTCTTCGGCAATTGTTCCATATATTTCAGGGCGTAACGACAATAATGCTTCGCGCAATGTTTCTCCCGAAACTCCCATTGGTTTATAGAATCCTCTATTGAACAAATGGCGCATAGTAATGTATAATTTTTCAACTGCGCTAGATGATTCTTGCGCTCTTGATCGGACAATATTCTTGATTTCTTTCATTTGGATTTTATTTATTAACCAACAAATGTAAGGTTTTTATGTTTTAGTTGGTTAAAACCAAATTTATTGC
>CANKZE010000014.1 GCA_947488545.1 Bacteroidota bacterium | reverse complement strand
TTGCTTCTATATTTTTTGTCTACAAAGCATTAGATGTTTGGAGCCCAAACTCTCAAGATCATCTACTTTTCTTTGGTATTGCGTCACTTTCTTTGTTAATGTTTTTCTTCAGAAGACATTACGCGAAAAAATTCGAAGCGCGAAAAAATTCAAAATAATATATGGAAATCACAATTATCATTACCTGTTTGATATTATGTGCGTTTTTCTCTGGGATGGAAATCGCTTTCGTTTCATCCAATAAAATATATCTTGAAATTGAAAAAAAACAAGATAATTTTCTGTCTCATATTCTAACTAAACTAACCGAAAAACCATCGCAATTCATTGCTACAATGCTCATTGGAAATAATGTAGCACTAGTTGTATACAGTTTTTTCATGGGTGATTTATTAATGCAGTGGTTTGTAACTCTAGGAATTGAATTCTCTAGTTTTGTTAATTTATTGATTCAAACAGTACTTTCAACCTTAATTGTATTAATTACTTCTGAATTTTTACCTAAAGTGTTTTTCCAGATTTATGCGAATAGTTTTGTAAAGTTTTTCGCCATTCCAGCTTATATTTTTTACCTCATTTTTTATGTGGTTTCTTCTTTCATTATGTGGATCTCAGACACCATTTTGAAACGATTTTTTAAAACCGAAGGCGATTTTGTGCCTTTATTTTTCAGTAAAATCGAACTTGGAAATTATATTTCTGAACAAATGAATCATTTTGAAGACCATGAAACAGTGGATTCTGAAATTCAAATTTTTCAAAATGCCTTAGAATTTTCAGGAGTAAAAGCTAGAGATATAATGACGCCAAGAACAGAAATTGCTGGAGTTGATGTCCTTGATTCTGTTGATGATTTAAAGGAGATGTTTATCAAAACTGGCTATTCAAAAATCATGGTTTACCAAAATTCTTTGGATGATTGCATTGGATACGTTCACTCTTTCGAACTTTTTAAAAAGCCCAAAACAATAAAATCAATTTTGATTCGCGTAGAATATGTTCCCGAAACGATTTTCATAAAAGAGGCTTTAGATTTATTAATCAAGAAAAGAAAAAGTGTAGCGGTTGTTTTAGATGAATATGGTGGAACGGCAGGTATTATGACTATTGAAGACATAGTTGAAGAACTTTTTGGTGAAATAGAAGACGAACACGATTCCGAAGAAATAAGAATTGAGCAAGAAATTGAAGAAGGCGTTTTTCTGTTTTCAGCAAGATTAGATGTTGAATATCTCAATCAAACCTACAAACTAAATATTCCCGAAAGCGATTCCTATGGAACTTTGGGAGGATTCATTGTAGATTATACAAAAGGCATCCCGAAAAAAGGAAATAAAATTAGCATTGGAAACTATAATTTTGTTGTTGAAGAAGCTTCAAATAATAAAATTGAATTAGTTAAAATGTCAATTAATGACTAATATTAAAAAAAAAAGGTATTTTATTGCAAAATATAACTTTACAACTATTATTATTAAATAGATAATTGTATTTTCGCAGACAGAATTTTAAATAATAAAATAAAAAATGGCAGTTTTACAAAAAATCAGACAACGTTCACTTCTTCTTATACTAGTAATAGGGTTTTGTTTATTAGCATTTTTAATAGGTGATCTTTTTAATAGTGGAAATCTTTCAACTACTTCAAATGATGTAGGAAGTATAAATGGAAAAGGAATTTCATTTGAAGATTTCAGAATTAAAGTAAGTAATGTAGAAAAAAGCGGACAAGGAATTACTGCGACTCAAGCTGCAAATCAAGTTTGGGATCAAGAGGTTTCAATCTCATTATTAACTGCAGAATTTGATAAACTTGGAATTAGAGTTGGTGAAAACCACATAATGGAGATATTCAAAGCAGATCAAAATATTGGTCAAAACCCAACGTTCCTAAACGCTGCTGGAAAATTTGATATTGCAAAATTTAAAGAATTCTTTAAAGCAAACCCTGATCAAGCTCAAAACTTAAAAGACAGAGAAAAAGATGCTGCCCTTAATGCAAAGTTTCAAATCTATAATTCTTTAATTAAAGCAGGAGTTTACACAACTGATAGTGAAGGAAAATTTAAATACGGAATGGAAGCTAATAAAGTTAACTTTGATTATGTTTCTGTTTTATTCTCAACTGTAAAAGATAGTGATATTAAAATTTCTGATGAGGAAATTACAAACTACATGAAAACGATCGAGAAAAAATACAAAGCGGAAGAATCTCGTGAAATTCAATATGTATTAATTGAAGATAAAGCATCTCCAGAAGATGAAAACGAAGTAAAAACAGCGGTTAATACATTGCTTTCTTCGAGAATTGTTTACAATCAAACAACTGGGAAAAACGATACATTACCTGGATTTAAAGGTGCGAAAGACGCAATTGATTTTGTAAATGCAAATTCTGACAAACCTTATGATTCAACTTATATAGCTAAAAAAGATTTGCCAGCACAATTTGCTGAGCAATTATTTAACTTGGCTCCAGGTGAAGTTTTTGGACCATATATCAATAGTAATTACGTTTGTCTTTCTAAAAATTTAGGTAGAAAAGCGGGTGCAAATGCAAAAGCTTCTCATATTTTAATTAGTTACGAAGGAGCTCAAGTACAAAATAAAAAAGAAAAACGTACTAAAGAACAAGCAAAAGCAAAAGCGGAACTTTTACTATCTCAAGTTCAAGCTAATCCAACTAGTTTTATGATGGTTGCCTTAATGAATTCTGATGATTCTTCTTCTCAGCAAGGTGGAGATTTAGGTTATTTTGCTCCAGGGCAAATGGTTAAGCCATTCAATGATTTCGTATTTTCAAGTCCTGTTGGAAAAATAGGATTGGTAGAAACTGATTTCGGTTACCATATTATTAACGTTACCGACAAGCAAGATGCTGTTCGTTTAGCTACAATCGCTCAAAAAATTGAACCTTCTGAAGCGACATCGGATCAAATATATACTAAAGCAGTAAAATTTGAAATGGATGCAACTGAAGGAGATTTTGATAAAGTAGCCAAAGCAGCAAAAATTCAAGCAAATCCTACAATTAAAGTAAAAGTAATGGACGAAAGTTTTGGTGTAATTGGAAACCAAAGACAAATTGTTCGTTGGGCATTTGAAGGCGATACTAAAATTGGCGATGTAAAAAGATTTGAAGTTCCAAATGTTGGAAATGTAATTGCAAAAGTAAAAGCGGTTTTTGAAGCTGGTTTAACTCCAGTTGCAGATGCTAGACCAATGATCGAGCCAATCTTGAAAAACAAGAAAAAAGCAGAAATGATTAAGGCTAAAATGAAAGGTGCTACTTTAGAAGCTATTGCTGCTGCAAATAAAACTCAAGTAAAACCAGCTGTTGATGTAAATCTTGAAAATCCTACTTTACCAGGCGTAGGTCAAGAAGCCAAAGTAGTTGGAACTGCATTCTCATTGAAAGGAGATAAAATTTCTGCACCAATTGAAGGTAACTTAGGAGTTTATGTAGTTAAAACTAAAACGGTATTTACTGCTCCAGCTTTGAAAAGCTACACAGATTATGTTGCAAAATTAAAATCTCAAAATGCTTCAGCTTCATCTAGAATTATTCCAGCTTTGAAAGTAGATGCTAAAATTGAAGACAACAGATCTCAATTCAACTACTAGAAATAGTTTAATATAAAAAAACCCGTCAATTTATTGACGGGTTTTTTGTTTATAATAATTTCGTTTACAAAATCATATCTTTATAAGTAACTATTGTTTTGTATCCTTTGTTTTCAAAATAAGCAGTTGGGTTTTCCTTTGAAACGGCCATTACAAAGTCACCGCCCCAAGCGCCCAAACTTTTTATTGATCCATCAAAATCAGAAAATAAATTTTCCTTAACCGTAGAAAGTTCAAGAATTTCACTCATTACTTTTTCGTGTTTGTCTAGCAAATCACAAAACTCTTCCAATGAATTAGAATTTAAAACAGCAGTAGTAATTTCGTTTATAATCTGAAAATCATTATCCAAATTTTTCTTGTTTTTATAATAATTTTCAATCGCGGTTTTACTACTTTGCTTCTTATTTAAGTAAACGAAATAAATGCTATCTGTAAATTCAGGATTGAAAATTACTTTTTCAACTTTTGGCAAACTATTTTCTAATTGGAATAAAATAGGAGTATCATTTTGAGCACAAGCAATGTCGTAACCACTTCCTCCAAAACTGTTTTTAAGTAACGTATAAGAGTCAATTTGTAGCCATTGAGCAATATTGTTAATTAATGTTGATGAAGTTCCTAAACCCCATAATTTCGGAAATGTAAGCGCCGTCGAAATGGAATAACCAAAGGAAGATTTTAAAAAGGCAGCGTTTATTAAATGTGCTTCGTGTAAAATCTTAATTAATGTTTCTCTTTGCGATAAATTATCGGAATCTTTGAAATTTATAATTTCATTAAAAGATATTGTTTCTTCAAACCAAATGCTATCATCGTTATCAAAACTTGTCCAACAAATTTGACCAAGGTCACCCGAAGTAACTTTTAAATATTGCCCAAATTTTGTTGGCAATGCCAAACTTTTTGTTCCGTCAAGAACTAAATATTCGCCTGTAATTAATAGTTTCCCGTTACTGTAAAAAGTTTTTTCCATTTTGTTATTGCGAGGTACGAAGCAATCTATTTTCTTAATTTCTCAATAAAATCAACAGCTGCCGAGTGAGAAACTACGGTATCTTTAAAGTGATTTTTTATTAAAATGCGTTCTTCATCAGTAACCTGAAATTGATTTAATATATTGTTGAGGTGCATTTTCATATGACCTTCCTGAATTCCTGTTGTAGTTAATGAACGTAAAGCAGCAAAATTTTGTGCTAATCCCGCAACGGCAACCACTTCCATAAGTTCCTTCGCCGAAGGTTTTTCTAGCATTTCAAGTGATAATTTCACCATTGGATGAAGTGACGTCAATCCGCCAACGGTTCCTAAAGCCAATGGAATTTCTATCCAAAAACTAAAAATTCCATCTTCAATTTTGGCGTGAGACAAACTCGAATACCCTCCATTTCTAGAAGCATAAGCATGAATTCCAGCTTCTACAGCTCGAAAATCATTTCCAGTTGCCAAAATAACAGCATCAACTCCATTCATGATTCCTTTGTTGTGAGTAACTGCTCTGAAAGGTTCTACTTCTGCAATTTGAACAGCTTGAACAAATTTTTCAGCGAAAACTTCAGGGTTCTCAATATTTTTATCTGCTAATTCAGCTACTTTACAGGAAACTTCTGCGCGAACAATGCAATTAGGAACATAATTCGATAAAATACTCATTACAACTTCAATATTTTTTTCACTTTCGGAGAAATTTGAATAAGAAACTGCTTCTTCTTTTAGCGTTTTTGCAAATTGCTCTAAGCACGAATTAATAAAGTTGGCACCCATGGAATCTTTCGTTTCAAAAGTAGCGTGCAACTGATAATAATTTGGAATTAGGTTGGTTTTATTTCTAAGTTCAATGGATAAAATTCCACCGCCTCGTTTTTGCATGTTTTTGGTTACGCTCTCGGTAGATTCGTAAAATTTATTTTTAATTTCCTTAAAGAATTTTTCCAATTTTACTACATCGCCCTTATAAATAAAATGAACTTGACCAATTTTTTCAGTATTTAAAACGGTCGCTTTGAAGCCGCCACGAGTTGACCAATATTTCGCCGATTTTGAAGCTGCAGCCACCACCGAACTTTCCTCAATTGCCATCGGGATAGTTTTGTATTTTCCATTGATAAGAAAATTGGGAGCAACGCCTAAAGGCAAATAAAAATTTGTGATCGTATTTTCAATGAATTCATCATGCAATTGTTGGATTTTTGAATCTGAATTCCAATATTTTTTTATAATAGAAATAGCTTCATTCGAATCAGAAAAATAGGTATTTGCAATCCAATTTATCTTCTCTTCTTTTGACAATTTTGAAAATCCAGCAATGGCATTATTCATCTGTATAAATTATTAATTCATGCAAATATACATTTTCATCAATTCTAATAAAATAACTTCCCGATGAAATTACATTTTACGAAAAAAAAGGTGGTGATTTCAGAAATTTTCACTAAAATTGAATGATTTTTAAAAATACTAATTATGAAATTTATTTACAAATTATCTCTATTATTTCTATTCGCCTCTTTTTCAGTTGTAGCTCAACAAAAAATAACAATTGAGTCGATTTATTCAGGTGCTTTTAGAGCAAAAGGGATGGATGATTTACAAGCGCTAAAAAATACAAATCAATATACCGTTTTAAATTTTGATCGAGCTTCGAGAAATTTTCAAATTGACTTATACGATTTTGCAACTCTAAAAAAAGTGGCAACTTTAATTGATACTAAAGACCATAAATCGCTTGAAGGAATTGATAGTTATACATTTAGTTCTGATGAGAAAACGATCTTAATAGCTAATAATTCCGATCAGATTTTTCGTCGTTCTTTTGTAGCCAAATACTTTTTATATGAAATTGCTTCAAAAAAATTAACTCCTTTATTTGATTTTAAAATTCAGGAACCTACTTTTTCTCCTGATGGAACCAAAATTGCTTTTGCAAAAGAAAATAATCTTTTTGTTTATGACATTGCTTCAAAATCAACCGAGCAAATCACAACCGACGGAGTTAGAAATTCTGTAATTAATGGAATTACGGATTGGGTTTACGAAGAAGAATTTGCATTTGTAAAAGCATTCGATTGGAGTGGTGACAGTAAAAAAATCGCTTATATTAAATTTGACGAAAGTCAAGTGCCGGAATTTTCAATGTCTATGTTTTATAAAGATCTTTATCCGTCGGTTCAAACATTTAAATATCCAAAAGCGGGTGAAAAAAATTCGGAGGTTTCCCTACATATTTATGATGTTGCTTCTGCAAATACCAAAAATATCGACTTAAAAAACTATTCTGATTTTTATATTGCTAGAATGAAATGGACCAATGACAGCAATGTTCTTTGTGCTCAAATATTAAATCGTCATCAGGATAATTTAGATTTACTTTTTGTAGATGGAACTTCTGGAACTGCAAAAGTGGTGTTGAATGAGAAAGACAAAGCTTATGTTGATGTAACGGACAACCTGACATTTTTGAAAGACAATAGTTTCATTTGGACCAGTGAAAAAGACGGTTTCAATCATATTTATGTTTATGATAAAAATGGGAAACTAAAAAACCAAGTTACAAAAGGAAATTGGGAAGTGACGAATTACTATGGTTTTGACGAAAAAAACCAAACTATTTTTTATCAATCAGTAGAAAATGGTTCTATTAATAGAGACGTATACAGAATTGGATTAAATGGAAAAAACAAAGTTAGATTGTCGACTAAAACAGGAACAAATAACGCCACTTTTAGTCCGAATTTTCAATATTTCATCACTACTTTTTCAAGTGCAACTCAGCCAACTACCTATACTTTAAACGATGCTAAAAACGGAAAAGAAATTCAAGTAATTGAAAATAACGAAGCTTTAGCAAATAAAATTAAATCCTACAACCTGCCTTCAAAAGAGTTTTTCGTTTTAAAAACACAAAAAGGAAATGAATTAAATGCTTGGATTTTGAAACCTAAAGATTTTGATCCTAATAAAAAATACCCAGTATTTATGTATCAATATTCTGGTCCAGGATCGCAACAAGTGAATAACGATTGGAACTCAACTGACGATTATTGGTTCATGATGTTAACACAACAAGGTTACATTGTGGCTTGCGTTGACGGACGTGGAACTGGATTTAAAGGTGCTGATTTCAAAAAAGTAACCCAAAAAGAATTAGGAAAGTTTGAAGTGGAAGACCAAATTGACGCTGCCAAAGTTATCGGGAATTATCCGTTTGTAGATAAAACTAGAATTGGAATATTTGGATGGTCATTTGGAGGATTTATGGCTTCCAACTGCATTATGAAAGGGAACGATGTATTTAAAATGGCTATTGCAGTTGCTCCAGTTACCAATTGGAGATTTTACGATAGTATTTATACAGAAAGATACATGCAAACTCCAGCTGAAAATGCAAGTGGATACGATGAAAATTCTCCAATTAATCACGTTGATAAATTGAAAGGGAAATTTCTATTAATTCATGGTTCTGGTGATGACAATGTTCATGTTCAGAATTCAATGCAAATGATGGAAGCTTTAATTCAAGCCAATAAACAATTTGATTCACAAATTTATCCTGATAACAATCACGGAATTTACGGTGGAAAAACAAGAATTCAGTTGTATAATAAAATGACAAATTTTATTTATAACAATTTATAGTAGTATATTTAACCTTTAATTAGCAATAAAAATTAATAAATCTAAATTAACAAATATCAAAAAAATGAGTGAAACAGCAGTAAAATCGTCACATCCAAAAGGTCTTTGGGTATTATTTGGAACAGAAATGTGGGAGAGGTTCAACTTTTATGGAATGCGAGCCATCTTAACATTGTTTATGATTAATGCGCTAATGATGAAAGAAGCAGATGCTTCAATTATTTATGGTGGATTTTTAGGACTTTGTTACTTAACCCCAATGTTGGGTGGATTTATTTCTGATCGTTTCTTTGGAAATAGAAATTGTATTTTATTAGGCGGTTTAATGATGGCAATTGGACAGTTTCTATTGTTCTTTAGTGCAAGTATTTTTGGTTCAAACTTATCGTTGGCAAATACGTTAATGTGGTCTGCCTTAGGAATTATTATTTTTGGTAATGGTTTCTTTAAACCAAATATTTCATCAATGGTTGGTAGTTTATATCCAAAACAAGAAAAAACAAAACTTGATACGGCATTTACTATTTTCTATATGGGAATTAATCTTGGTGCATTTTTAGGCCAATTAATTTGTCCAATTGTTGGTGATGTTAAAGATTCTGGTGGAATTAGAGATATTCATGCTTTCAAATGGGGGTTTTTAGCAGCTGCAATTGCAATGTTAATTGGAACGGCAGTTTTTTATTTTTTGAAAAATAAATATGTAGTTACTCCAGAAGGAAGACCATTAGGAGGATTGCCATCTAAAAATGATGCTTCCGATTATGAGGAAGGGGAATCTCAAAAAGCAGTTTTTTCTCAGAAAGCATTAATTGGTGCAGTAATAGGATTTTTGGTATTAGGAGTTATTTTCCACTATTTAATTGGTCAGAACTGGATTTATACCGTGATTTATTCAAGTGGTATAACCTTGGCAGGATTAATAATTTCTGATAGTTCACTAACTAAAATTGAAAGAGATAGAATTTTTGTTATCTATATAGTAGCATTCTTTGTTATATTTTTCTGGGCTGCTTTCGAACAAGCTGGATCATCATTGACATTTATTGCAGATAATCAAACAGATAGAAATTTCTTCGGATGGAATATGCCTCCATCTATGGTTCAGATTTTTAATGGTGCATTTGTATTTATTTTTGCATTTCCATTTAGTGTTTTATGGGATTATTTGAGAAGTAAAGGTAAAGAGCCAATTTCTCCAGTTAAACAATCTATTGGATTAGCATTAATAGCCGTAAGTTATTTTATTATTGCTCATAATGTGAAAGATCTTGGTAATACGGGACTTTTAGGAATTCAATGGTTGATTTTATTATATCTAATTCAAACTTTTGCTGAGTTATGTTTGTCACCAATAGGTTTATCTTTGGTGGGAAAATTGTCTCCAAAAAGATTTGCATCACTTTTATTTGGTGTTTTCTTTTTGTCAAATGCAGCCGGTTATGCACTAGCAGGGACTTTAGGATCAATTTTACCTCCAACGGGGGATAAATATATTGCAGCGCAAAAAGCAAATATAGATTTGAAAGCAATTTTAGATGGTAAAAAAGTAGCCGATGGTGCTGAGTTGTTTACTTTAGCTAAAATGAATTTTGCTAAAGTTAATGACGATGCTGCTAAAGAAAATAAGCTAGATATTGAGATAAAAATCAAAAATATTGCTCAAATAAAAAGTGATAAAGAATTAGCTGAAAAAAACAATAAACCATTTGTAAATAATTTTAAAGCAACTGACACAACGTTTACAACTCAAGAATTAGATATCATAAAGAGTAAAAAAGTTATTGTTGCAGAGTACCCTAGTTTCGCTGGGTTTACTATAAAAACATTATTTGATTTCTTTATGGTATTTGTTGTGCTTTGTGGTATAGCAGCTGTTATTCTATTCGCATTAACACCAGTATTGAAAAAAATGATGCACGGAGTTCGTTAATCATTATTTAATTTTTTTTTATATCTTTCAAACCTACAAGAAAACCTTGTAGGTTTGTTTTTTTAAATCAATAATTATGTGGAAAAGTCATCCTAAAGCACTGCCTTATTTATTTTTATCTGAAATGTGGGAACGTTTTGGTTATTATTTAATGATCGGAATTTTTACTTTGTATCTTAAAGATGTTGAAGCTGGTTTTGCAATGACAGAGAAAGAGGCTTCCGATTTATATGGAACTTTTATTGCGTTGGTATTTTTAACTCCGTTCATTGGCGGTTTAGTTGCCGATAGATATCTTGGGTATAAAAAGTCAATCGTAATAGGTGGAATAATGATGGGAGCAGGTTATTTTATGATGGGAATTCATAGTTTGACCATGTTATATGTTGCAATGACATTAGTAATAGTTGGAAACGGTTTTTTCAAACCGAATATCTCTACTTTACTTGGTAATTTCTATAATGAAGATCGATTCAAAGAAAAGAAAGATGAAGGTTATAATATTTTTTACATGGGAATAAATGTTGGCGCTTTCATTTGTAACTTTTTTGGAGCTGCGTTACAAATTTTACTTGGGTGGCAATATGCTTTTATGGCAGCAGGTTTAGGAATGTTTATTGGCGTTATCGTTTTTCTTCTAGGAACAAAACATTATGGTGATAAAACTGAGAAAAAAGGAATTCAAGAAGGCGATATGCCCTTTTCTAAAATCGTATTGTACATTTTAGTTCCATCGGTGGTATTTGGTATTATTGGCTGGTTAATTAAGGGAGTACAATCAGATATTAATCTTGATAGTGCCATTTTTGGTTCAGATAGTACGGATGCTTTTATTTTTGCGTGTCTCCCAATAGTTTATTTTTATGGAAGTCTTTATTTTAAAGCAAAGCCAGAAGAAAAAAGACCAATTGGAGCTTTGCTTTCTATTTTTGCTGTGGTGATTTTATTTTGGGCAGTATTCAAATTAAACGGTTCGGCATTAAATACTTGGGCAGATAGATATACCGATAGACAAGTTACAGGAACAACTGAGAAAGTATTTTCTACTTTAGTTCAATCAAAAGAAATAACTTACGAAAAAGCTTCAACTGAATTATATGATGATAAGTTTCGACTTCAAAAAGAAAACGGTGAAGTAATAAAAGTTAATGATTACCCTGTCTATTTTAGAAATACTAAAAAAGAGACTTTGCCTAAAGAAGGAAGTACGATAAGCGTCTGGGTTACTAGTTTAAGCCAATCAATAAATCCAGGGTGGGTAATTATTTTGACCCCTTTGGTGGTTGCTTTTTTCACCTATTTAAGAAGTAGAAAGAAAGAGCCTTCAACGCCAACAAAAATTGCATTTGGTTTATTAATTTCAGCTTTATCAGTTTTAGTAATGGTGGCAGCAGTTCACATTGGAAACAACGGAATGGAAAAAGTATCGGTTTGGTGGTTGGTTGCTAATTATGGAATCATAACCATCGGGGAATTATTTCTAAGTCCAATGGGTTTGTCCATTGTTTCAAAATTATCACCAAAAAACATTACTGCTTTAATGATGGGCGGATGGTTTTTAGCCACATCCATCGGAAATAAATTATCTGGTGTTTTAGCTAGCATGTGGGATACTTATGACGATAAAGCCAATTTCTTTTGGGTAAATTTCGGGTTATTAATGTTTGCAACCCTATTAATGTTTGCCTTAGTGAAAAACTTAAATAAAGTAATGAAAGACCACGGAATCAATTAAACTATGGAAAAAGAGATTACACTAGAACAAATTCAAAACTTTAAAGGAAAATATCCAAAACAGCTTTGGTATTTATTTTTTAGTGAAATGTGGGAACGATTTTGTTTCTATGGAATGAGAGGAATGTTGGTCATATTTATGGTTGGCCATTTAGGAATGAATAAGGAAGTAGCTAATTTACAATATGGCGCAACCCAAGCATGGGTTTATGCATTTACATTTATTGGGGGCTTATTTGCTGATAAAATTCTTGGATTGCGAAAATCTCTTTTTTGGGGTGGGATATTAATGATAATTGGAAGTATAATTCTAGCTATAGATCCTGTCAAATTCTTTTTTGTAGGAATTGGATTTACAATTGTAGGTACAGGTTTTTTCAAACCAAATATTTCTTCAATGGTTGGCCAATTGTATAAAGAAGGTGACAATAGAACTGATGCTGGGTTTTCTTTCTTTTATATGGGAGTAAATCTTGGTGCACTAATTGGCGGTTACATATGTATAGCAGTTGCTGAAGGGTCTTTATGGCAAACTTTAGTCCCAGAAAACTTGCGATGGAACGTAGGTTTTGGATTTGCCGCTCTTGTAATGGTTATTAGTTTATTGACTTTTACGCAAACTCAAAAAAGTTTGGGTCCAATAGGATTATCTCCACTTGGGCATATTGAAACATCTAAAAGAAAAGCCTTCGAATTAGCTACTTTTATTGGCTCATTATTGATCCTTCCAATTATAATTTTGATGGTTGAAAACACCGAATACACAAAATGGTTTATGATTTTTATAGGACCTGCATCATTAATTTACTTGTTTATTGAAATGAGAAATTTCAGCTTTTCAGAAAATAAGAAGTTAATTGCAGCTATCATTTTCATGTTGTTTTCAATTGTGTTTTGGGCTTTCTTTGAACAAAGTGGAGGTTCACTCAGTTTGTTTGCTGCCAATAATTTAAATAATTCAATTGCTGGATTCACATTAAGTCCAAACGGAGTAAATAATTCAGCAAATTCCTTTTTTGTTATCGTTTTTGCCGCGTTTGTTGGATTAGCGTGGCTTTGGATGAGTAAAAGAAAAATCGAACCAAATACCGTAATCAAATTTGGATTGGCATTTTTATTTTTAGCTGGCGGTTTTTGGGTGTTTTATTATTGTAAATTCTTCGCCGGAGCCGATGGAAAAACTTCACTAGGATTATTTACTTTTGGATGGTTTATAATCACTTTTGGAGAATTGTGCTTGTCACCAATTGGGATGTCAGCGATGACAAAACTTTCGCCTCAAAAAACTCAAGCTGTAATTATGGGAATGTGGTTTTTAGCGAGTGCTTATGGACAATATTTTGCAGGGATATTAGGGGCCAATATTGCTAATGCTTCAGAGAACGCTTCAAATGTAGATGAACTAAATATTTATGCAGATGGTTATCAACAACTAGCGATTTACGCATTAATAGCAGGAGTAATTTTAATTGTAATTTCACCCTTTATAAAAAAATTAATGCAAGAAGTCAAATAAATTTCCGATATTTCGGCAATATTTAAAGATACTAAATTTAATATTCATTAAAATGAAAAAAACACTTATAGCACTATTGTTCATTCTTGGTTCTTACGCAGTTGAAGCTCAAGAATTAGTTTGGAGTAATAACCTTAGAAATTCTGTTGAAATTTCTAAGAAAACGAAAAAACCTTTAATGCTTTTCTTTACGGGAAGTGATTGGTGTGGCTGGTGTATTAAGCTTCAAAATGAAGTTTTCAGAACACCGGAATTTGTTAAATGGGCCAATGAAAATGTGGTTCTTGTGGAACTTGATTTTCCTAGAAGAACCGCTTTAGCTCCAGAAATAACGGAACAAAATAATCAATTGCAACAGTTTTTTGCCGTTCAAGGATATCCAACAGTTTGGTTTGTTAATGCAACACTTAGTGACGGAAAAATCAATATGGACAAACTAGGAAGTACAGGTTATTTGGCCGGAGGACCAAAAGTTTGGGTTGATAATGCCAATAGTATTTTGAAAAAGAAATAACATTATTTTACTTTATAAAATCCCTTTTCAGCAGTAGC
Organism: Bacteroidota bacterium; assembly: GCA_947488545.1. Classification (GTDB taxonomy): domain Bacteria; phylum Bacteroidota; class Bacteroidia; order Flavobacteriales; family Flavobacteriaceae; genus Flavobacterium. Next base: position 22,711 of record CANKZE010000014.1, on the reverse strand, counting down.
ATGAAAAGGGATTTTCTTTTTTATGCAAATGGATTTCCAAAGCTGGATGGTAGTTTTATAATTGGAGGCATCCGCAATAATTAATTTAGGTTGGTTTACATGAATTAATCGCTCTAAATTTATTTTTGGAGACTGTCTTAAAATGATAATATCGGGATTTATTTGTTTCGAATAAACAACAAAACTATCAATTACCATCATCTTTTTATTATTGAAATAATATAAATTTTGCATTTTATTTATTCCAGTTATTGAGCTGCTATTTGCAATTAAGTACGACTTTAAATCAGTGTTTGACGCGAGTTTATCAATGGTTCTTTGATTGCCATAAACCGTTACTTTATCTCCATTTCTTTCTGTGATTAAAGTGTTTTTCCAACTATTAAAAACTATAAATTCTTGTTGGTTTTGAATTTCCCAACGAGTTATTAATAACGTTGATTGAAAAAGCAATACACTTAATAAAGCAAATACAATTTTATGATAAGTCGGTTTTTTAAATAAAATTACAAAGGCAATTATTAGAACGTACAAACAAATTAATGCCTGCCAATTTATAGGAATATCCTTAATAATAAATTGCTCAAATGACGCTACCCAATTGATAATTTTATTCAAATAATAGATGCAAAATTCCAATGATTTCATAGTTAATATTGGCACAAAATTAAAAGCTGCCATTACCATTACTAGAACTCCCAATCCCATAATTAGAATTAAAAAAGGAATAATTATTAGATTGGTAATAAAAAACAAACCAGGAAATTGATGAAAGTAGTAAATACTTAATGGAAAAGCTCCAATTTGAGCAGCAAAAGATACCGTTAAAATGTCCCAAAAATAAGTTGCGATTTTATTTTTTGGCATCCATAAATTGGAAATTAATGGCTGCAGCCAAAGAATAAAAAATAACGATAGGTAACTTAATTGAAATCCAACATCAAATAAAAAGGAAGGTTGGAAAAATAAAATTAGAAACATCGAAACCAGTAAAGTATGAAAAATATTGGTGCTTCTTTTTAAATGCAATCCCACAGCAACAAATGAAAACATAGTTACGGAACGAATTACAGAAGGTGAAAGTCCAGCTAATATTGCAAATCCCCAAAGGCAAATGATAATGGTAAATAAGCGAATTGAATTCCCTAATTTATTTTTGGGTAAGGGTTTTAATAAAAATGTAATGAAAAGCAAAATAAATCCGACATGCAATCCAGAAACGGATAATATATGAATTGCTCCAGCGTATTGATAATCCTTTAAAATTTCCTTTGAAATGTCTTGTTGTTGCCCTAAAATAAGCGCGTTAACTACTTGTAATTCGTTTTTTGAGAAATCATTATTTTGGAGATTGGCAACTATATTATTTCTAAGTCGATCGGAGTAATACCATATATTTTTATCAATCTTATCGCTAACTTTAATAGAATTAGCGTTATTATAAATTTGACCAAAAATGGATTTATTATTTAAATACTTACCATAATCAAATTGGTTTGGATTCAGCGATTTTTTATTTAAAATGCACTTGCCATAAATTTGGATATTACTACCAATTTGAATTCTTGAATCTTCGTGAGCATCATGAATTTGTACTAATATTCTTCCAGAACAATTTTTATTATCTACTTTTTTTACTAATCCGATGTATTTATCAACCTTTTCGTTTCCTTTTAATTTTTCTCGTAAAACCAATTCTATAGAATGATAATCAGTTTCGTTTTTTATTAAATGAACATAATTGGTCTCATTGTAAAATTCGTTATGGATTACATGAGTAAAGCAACCAATTTGAAAAAATAATAGATAGGTGGCAATTCCGAAATATACCTTTTGGATAAAATCCTTCTTTGATAAATATAAAGTGGCAATAAAAGCAATAAAAAATATTCCTATAAAAACAAAAGTGCTAGCTGGATTTGGATTGAAATAGCTTGAAAATACAATTCCCAATACAAACCAGATGGTAATTTTCATTAAAGGAAATTGAAGTATTTTCATTTTCCTAATGTAGTCAATTTAATCTTACTAAAACGAAGAATAAATTCTGTTCACTTGAGCGAAAGTTCTTTTGTAATAAGGTTCTTTGGTGGAAGATATAATCACCCCTTTTGAAGTTGCTGAATGGATAAATTTAATCTCATCTTCCAAAACTTCCACAACCATTCCTACGTGATTTATTATCTTTCGGCCGTTGGTTTTAAAGAAAATTAAATCCCCTTTTCTAATTTCATTTGGATTTAAAACTGTGCCTAAAGTTGACATTTCGTTGGAGGATCGAGGCAAAACAAAATAAAATTTACTAAACGTATAAAACATTAAACCTGAGCAATCGAAGCCCTCAGGATTTGACCCGCCGCTTCTATAACGAGCTCCTAAATTTTCAGAAGCAGCGTTTATGAGTTGCTCAACTAAATAACTTGAATTGTTAGTATTTATAATAAAGTCGTCCGAATTTTCATCGGTGCTCAGCCTGCTTTTTATGTCTTTTTTCGGAGTGTTTTCTGTAATTATTGGTTCAACTTTTTCAACCGCCTTCTTTTTTTTCTTTTCTGGTTTAGTTTTAATAGCAACCTCAGGCTTTTTGTACAAACCTTGTTTTTCTGCCTCTGATTTAGACGTAACTATTACTGAAGTTGTTTTACAACTCGTAAATACTAAGAATAAAAGGAAAAGTGAAATAAGATTTCTCAAGGTTATTTTTTTGCAAATTTATGCAATTAATTCTAATCAAATTTTCTGAAGATTACTTACAATGAGTTTTGCCGTTTTTTGACTTGCGCCGCTACCACCTAATTTCATTTCAAGCTCGTTGTAATTTTCTAAAACTTCTGAACGGTAACTAGAATCTAAGAGTTTTTGAAGTTCGATTTTGATATTTTTGGTATTGCAATTTTCTTGAATCAATTCTGTTACCACTTCTTTGTCCATAATTAAATTTACAAGAGAAATGTATTTTAAAGTTACAATTCTTTTTGCAATTTGGTACGAAAGCCAACTCCCTTTATAACACACAACTTCAGGGACTTTAAAAAGGGCAGTTTCCAATGTTGCAGTACCAGAAGTTACCAATGCAGCATAAGAAACACTCAATAAGTCGTAGGTTTTATTTGAAATAAAATGACAATTATTAGCTATTAAAAAAGTGGAGTAAAAAGAATATTCTTGACTTGGAGCACCAGCGATTACAAATTGATAGTCAGGAAAATCAGCTACAACACTTAGCATTACACTTAGCATTTTGGTGATTTCTTGCTTTCTACTTCCAGGTAAAATAGCTATAATTGGCTTGTTACTTAAATTATTTTCGTTTCTAAATTCAATTTCATTTACGCTGGTTCGATTATGGATAGCATCAATTAAAGGATGACCAACAAATTCAACTTGATAATGATGTTTATTTTCATAAAAGTCTTTTTCGAATGGTAAAATCACGTACATTTTATCGATGTCGCGTTTAATATCTTTTATTCTATTTTCTTTCCAAGCCCAAATTTGAGGTGAAATATAATAGTGGGTTTTCATTCCCAATTTTTTAGCCCATTTAGCAATTCTCATATTGAAACCCGGGTAATCTATGAAAACTAAAACGTCAGGTTGGAATTCTAAAATATCTTTTTTACAGATTTTAATATTGTTTAAAATAGTTTTTAAATTCAAGGCTACTTCTAAAAATCCCATGAACGATAAATCACGATAATGTTTTACTAAAGTTCCCCCCACAGATTGCATTAAGTCGCCACCCCAAAAACGAATTTCTGCGGTTGGATCTTCATTATATAATGACTTCATCAAATTTGAACCATGTAAATCCCCTGAAGCTTCTCCTGCAATAATATAGTATTTCATAGGATAAATCTATAAAAATAATGTAACAATTGTTAATACTATTATGGCTAAAATAATTCCTTTTGCCACCGTTTCTTTTTTATTTTTTAATAACCAAAAAAACATTCCAATATTTAAAATGGTTCCTAATGTGATTATTTTCCCTAATTCACCTTCAAATTTTAAGATCTGTAAACCACCAATAAACGAATATGGTGTAAAGGCAATAATAAATAGGTAACTACCAATAAATGAAGTTATTAGTCCAATTAATAAACCATAAAATAAATCTATTTTTTTCATTTAACACCTAATTGTACTATTATTTTCGATGTAAAAATAATCAATTTTAATCTCACATTGTTGCTTTTGAATCTTTAACAAAAAATTAGACAATTTGATATTTTGAGTATCTTATTTTTGTTTACCTTAGTTAAAAAAATTTAATGAATACATTTTTGAATTTTATGAAAAGGAATTATAAGATTTTAGCACTGGTTTTAGTTGCCTCTTTAACGCTATGGAGTTTTATCCCAAAGCAAAAAGGAGATCCTGAAAAAGACAAATTATTATTAGAATTACTAACATTTGTTATTGAAAAAGGGCACTATAGTCCAGCAGATATTGATGATAATTTTTCTAAAAGTTTATTTAAAGAATACATAAAAACACTTGATCCTACAAAAAGATTCTTTTTACAATCCGATATTGATGAATTTTCTGAGTATGAAACCGAATTAGATGACCAAATTAAAAATAAAGATTTGACTTTTTTTGATTTGACTCATTCCCGATTGAAACAACGTATTGAGGAAAGTAAATCGTACTATAAATCAATTTTAGGTCAACCATTTGACTTTAAAGTAGAAGAAGAATTTAATTCCGATTTTGAAAAATTACCTTTCGCAAATTCAGTTTCTGAACTAAAAGAGAAATGGAGAAAGCAACTTAAATTATCTGTATTGTCTTCATTAACAGACCGATTGAAATTGGAAGAAGATATAAAAAATGGAGTTGTTAAAGAGAAAAAGGATTCCTTAGGTACAAAGAAAAGTGAAAAGCCAATAGATAAAACCCCAAAAACATTTGAACAAATTGAGAAAGAAACTCGAGAAAGTTCATTAAAATCGATGAACGAATTTTTTAGTTTAATTGATGACATGAAAAGAGAAGAATGGTTTTCGATTTTTGTAAATACTATTGCAGAACGATTTGATCCACATACTTCCTATTTTGCTGCCGAAGATAAAGAGCGTTTTGATGTTAGTATGTCTGGGAAATTCTTTGGAATAGGAGCTCGTCTTCAAAAGAAAAATGATTTTACAGAAATCACTGAATTAATTTCAGGTGGTCCAGCTTGGAGAGGAAAAGAGTTAGAAGTAGGTGATATTTTTCTAAAAGTGGGTCAAGGAGATAAAGATCCTGTTGATGTAGTAGGGATGAAAATTGATGATGTCGTTAAGAAAATTAAAGGGCCAAAAGGAACGGAAGTTCGTTTGACTGTTAAGAAAACAGATGGGACTATTAAAGTAATAACTTTAATTCGTGACGAAATAGAAATTGAAGAAACCTATTTAAAATCTAGTATTGTAGAAAAAAATGGTTTAAAATATGGGGTTATTTATTTACCTAAATTCTATATCGATTTTGAAAATCCTGACAATAGAGACGCCGGTAAAGATATGGCGATTGAAGTGGAAAGACTTAAAAAAGAAGGGGTAAACGGAATTGTTTTGGATGTTCGTGATGATGGTGGCGGATCTTTAAAAACTGTGGTTGATATTGCAGGATTGTTTATTGAACAAGGTCCAATTGTTCAAATAAAATCGGCTGCAGGTCAAAAAGAAGTTCTTTATGATAGAGATAAAAAAGTTCAATGGGATGGCCCTTTAGTTATTATGATAAATAACTTTTCTGCTTCAGCATCTGAAATTTTAGCTGCAGCAATTCAAGATTATAAAAGAGGAGTAATCATTGGAAGTAAGCAATCTTACGGAAAAGGGACTGTGCAAAATGTTATTGATTTAAATCAATTTATTAGAAATTCAAAATTAGGAGATTTGGGAGCTTTAAAAACTACTACTCAAAAATTCTATAGAATCAACGGTGGATCTACTCAATTAGAAGGAGTTAGCAGTGATGTTGTTATGCCAGATAAATATTCTTACATAAAAATGGGAGAACGTGATATAGATAATGCTATGCCATGGGATAAAATTGATGCTGCCGATTACAATGTTTGGAATAAAATAAATAATATTTCTACCGCAATTGAAAATAGTAAAAAGCGATTGGCTGAAAACAATCAATTTAAATTGATCGATGAAAATGCAAAATGGATCAATGAAAGAAGTGAAGATTACGTTTACAATTTACAAATTGATAAATTTAAATCAGAGCAAAAATTACTTGAAGAAACTTCAAAAAAATACAAAGCAGTTTTAGATTATCAAAACCAATTGACATTCAATTCTCTTCCATATGAAAATGAATTGATGAAAACAGATTTAGCTTTAAAAGAGAAAAGACAGAGATGGCATGAGAGTTTGTCGAAAGACATTTATATTGATGAAGCTTTAAACGTATTAAGCGATTTACAATCTAAAGATTTGGCAAAGAAAACCAATGTAACTTTAAAGAAAAAAGACAAATTAGTAAAGTCATGAAAAAAGTCCTGAGGTTTCTCAGGACTTTTTTTATTTAGATTTTTATTATGCGTTTGCAGTAGCTGCGTCACGATCAATTTTCCCTACAAGTCCAACTAGAACTTTTCCTGGGCCAACTTCTGTAAATAAAGTTGCACCATCTTTAACCATTTGTTGAACAGATTGCGTCCATTTTACAGGAGCCGTTAATTGTATAATTAGGTTTTTCTTAATTTCATCAGGGTCTGAAACCGCATTGGCAGTTACATTTTGATATACCGGACAAATTGGAGTTGAAAAAATAGTCGCTTCTATTGCAGCGGCTAATTCTTCACGTGCTGGTTCCATCATTGGCGAGTGAAAACCACCGCCTACAGGTAATAACAACGCTCTTTTTGCGCCAGCTTCTTTCATTGCTTCACAAGCCTTTTCTACTGCTGAAAATTCTCCTGATATTACCAATTGACCCGGGCAATTATAGTTTGCCGCTACAACAACTCCATCAATTGAAGCGCAAACTTCTTCAACAACCGAATCTTCTAATCCCAAAACCGCAGCCATAGTTGAAGGTTTTATTTCACATGCTTTTTGCATAGCCAAAGCTCTTTTTGAAACTAATTTTAAACCGTCTTCAAAGGATAAAGTTCCATTTGCAACCAATGCAGAAAATTCTCCTAATGAATGACCAGCAACCATTTCAGGTTTGAAATCTGTTAACGTTTTTGCTAAAATTACCGAATGCAAAAATACGGCCGGTTGTGTAACTTTGGTTTCTTTTAATTCTTCGGCAGTTCCTTCAAACATGATGTCTGTAATTCGGAAACCTAAAATTTCATTTGCCTTTTCATATAAATCCTTAGCTAATTCTGAATTTTCATACAACTCTTTTCCCATTCCTGTAAATTGGGCTCCCTGACCAGGAAATATAAATGCTTTCATAATTATTTGTCTATTTAAGATTTCACTTTTATCAATTTTGCTGCCTCTTTTGCCAACTCTACAATTTCTTCAATTGGAGTTTTCAAATCATCACTAACTAATGAAACGCCCATTCTTCGGTAAGGTCTTGAAGTGGGTTTTCCAAATATTCTAAAGTCGGTTTTTGGTAATGAAGCAATTTTTTCAATTCCTTCATAGGTTGGATTTAAGCTATTTTCTGAAGCAAGAATAACGGCACTTGCACCTGCTTTTTCCAATTTTATTTCAAAAATGGGCAAACTTAATATCGCACGTAAATGCAATTCAAATTCGTTAAAATTCTGTGTGCCCGCTAGCGTTACCATTCCAGTATCGTGAGGTCTTGGTGACAATTCTGAAAAGTAAACCCCTTCATCTGTAAGAAAAAATTCAACTCCAAAAAGACCTGCGCCACCTAGAGATTCAGTGACTTTCTGAGCCATATTTTGTGCTTCAATTAAGTCATTTTCTGAAATTTTTGCGGGCTGCCAACTTTCTTGATAATCACCACGTTCTTGACGATGTCCAATTGGAGCGCAAAAAAGGGTTGGATTGTTATTTTGAACTACTGTCAATAAAGTAATTTCTGAATTGAATTTTACAAAGGCTTCTACAATCACTTCTACAACATCTCCACGCGAACCTTCAACGGCGTAATTCCATGCTTTTTCAATATCCGATTCCGTTTTTATTGTAGATTGCCCTTTTCCTGATGAAGACATCAAAGGTTTTACAACGCAAGGAATTCCGACTTCCAAAACTGCTTTTTTCAGTTCTTCAGAAGTTGTTGCATACCTATAATTGGCAGTTTTCAAACCTAATTCTTTTGAAGCCAAATCACGAATTGCTTTTCGATTCATCGTGAAATTAGCTGCTTTTGCCGAAGGAACGACATTAATTCCTTGGTTTTCATAATCATAAAAACGCTCAGTTCTGATTGCTTCAATTTCTGGAACTATGAAATCGGGTTGGTGTTTGTGAACAATTCTATCTAATTCTGTTCCGTCAAGCATGTTGATTACTTCAAATCCATTGGCAACTTGCATCGCTGGAGCATTTTCATAATTATCAACTGCAATTACAACTTGCCCAATTCTTTGAGCTGCAATTGTAAATTCTTTGCCTAATTCACCAGAACCTAGAAGGAGTATTTTCATAAAATTACAATGTTAAATCGCTTTATTTATGCCAATGCTTGTTTGATTCTTCTTAGCGCTTCAATCAATAAATCTTCGTTTGTAGCATAAGAAAAACGAATACAATTTGGATTTCCAAAAGCATCTCCAGTTACTGTTGCCACATTTGCTTCAGATAAAAGATACATTGAAAAATCGTTCGCATCTTTAATAAAAGTACCATTTAAAGTTTTTCCAAAAAAGTGTGAAACGTCTGGGAAAACATAAAATGCCCCTTCTGGAACATTGATTTTTATTCCTGGAATATCTTTTAATAGTCCCACGACTAAATCTCTTCTACTATGAAAAGCATCAACCATGTGTTTTAAAACAGATGGATCAGCATCAACGGCGGTAATTGTTGCTCTTTGTGCAATACTATTTGCTCCGCTTGTTACTTGCCCTTGAATTTTTGTACAAGCTTTTGCTATGAATTCGGGTGCTCCAATATATCCAATTCTCCATCCTGTCATTGCAAATGCTTTTGCTACACCATTTACAGTTACTGTTTTTTCAAGCATTCCTGGAATAGAACCAATACTGCAGAAAGTACCTGAGAAATTAATGTGCTCGTAAATTTCATCGGCAACTACATAGATATTTGGGTATTTTTCTAAAACTTTTGCCAAAGCTGTAAGTTCTTCTCTACTGTAAACAGATCCACTAGGATTACATGGCGAACTGAACCACATCATTTTAGTTTTTGGAGTTATTGCAGCTTCTAATTGGGAAGGTGTAATTTTGAAATCACTTTCTATAGTTGTAGGAACTTCTACAGGAACTCCTCCTGATAATTTTATAATTTCAAAGTAGCTAACCCAATATGGAGCTGGTAAAATCACCTCGTCTCCATCGTTTAACATTACTTGCGCTATATTGTATAAAGATTGTTTTGCTCCAGTTGAAACTACAATTTGCGATGGTTTGTAATCTAAATTATTATCTCTTTTGAATTTTCTGCAAATAGCCTCTTTTAATTCTAAGTAACCTTCTACTGGGGAATAGGTGCTGTAATTTTCGTCTATTGCTTTTTTTGCGGCCTCCTTGATGAAATCGGGAGTGTTGAAGTCGGGTTCGCCTAAACTTAAACTAATAATATCTTTCCCTTGTGCTTTTAATTCTCTTGCTAAAGCGGCCATTGCCAATGTTTGTGACGTCGATAAATTATTTATCCTATCCGAAAGTGCATTCATTCTTGTTGTTTGTTGTAGTTATTTATTGTTGTGTTTAATTTTTATGCTGACAATTCTGGCTTCATCCCTAAGTCTTTCAAATGTTTGAAATGGGCAATTACCGCTGATCTCATTGACTTGTATTCATAGTAAGGAAGATTTGCTTCTGCGGCAGCTTCTTTTACAAATTGTGAAATTTTATTGTAATGAACGTGACAAATATTTGGGAATAAATGGTGTTCAATTTGATGATTTAAACCCCCAGTGTACCAGTTTACGATAAAGTTTTTAGGAGCAAAATTTGCCGTAGTAAATAATTGGTGAATCGCCCAAGTGTTCTCCATTTCGCCAGCTTCGTTTGGTAATGGATTTGCAGTTTCTTCAATTACGTGCGCCAATTGGAATACAATACTCAAAATTAATCCTGCAGTGTAGTGCATTACAAAAAAACCAAAAAGTACTTTCCACCAAGAAACTCCAATAATCATTGGGATTACGATCCAAATAGAAAAGTAGATTGTTTTTGTAATTACCAATGTGGTCCATAAAATTTTTGGGCTTTTAGGTTCTCCGTATGATAATTTTCTTTTTAAATACTGACTCATTTGTTTGAAATCAGTAGTTAAAGCCCAGTTGAAAGTCAACAATCCATATAAAAAAACCGAATAATAATGTTGAAATTTATGGAAATAAGACCACTTTGCTTCTTTTGTAAATCTGATAATTCTGCCTGCATCTAAATCTTCATCGTGTCCTGGAATATTAGTGTAGGTATGGTGCAAAACGTTGTGTTGAACCTGCCAGTTGTAAACATTTCCAGCTAAAACATAAATCGTTCCGCCCATAAATTTATTTACCCAGCCTTTATTGGAATAAGAACCATGATTTCCATCGTGCATTACATTCATTCCTATTCCTGCCATGCCAATTCCAATAACAATTGATAGTAGCGTAAACACCCAGAAAGGCATGTTTGTTAATGTAATAATTAGAATATAAGGTGTAATAAAGATTGAGAAAAGTATAATTGTTTTAAGGTACAATTTCCAGTTACCCGTTTTTTCAATATTATTTTCTTTGAAATAATTGTTTACTTTAGAATTCAATGTTCTAAAAAACTTCATTCCATCTTGTTTTGCAAATGTAGGGACAGTATTGTTCATAATTTATTTGATATTCAACAAAGATAATTATTATATAAATTTATTCCACCAATTTCAAGTTAATATTTTAACTTTAAATAGTACTTTTGTTAAAAAAAATAAATGGAATTTATTCTGAAGTATTTCCCTGAATTAACTGAGGTTCAGATAAGTCAATTCCAACAGTTGGAAGCGTTATATCACGATTGGAATTCAAAAATCAATGTTATTTCTAGAAAAGACATCGATCAATTGTATGTGAAACATGTTTTGCACTCTTTGGCTATTGCCAAAATTCAAAAATTTGAACCAGGAACTTATGTTCTGGATGTTGGAACTGGCGGAGGTTTTCCTGGAATTCCATTGGCAATACTATTTCCAGATACACGTTTTTACTTAATAGATGTAATTCTCAAAAAGATAAATGTGGTAAAAGCAGTTGCTGAATCGTTGGAATTAAAAAATGTTAAGGCGGAACAAATACGTGCCGAAAATGTAAAAGGCGATTTCGATTTCATTGTAAGTCGTGCAGTAACCAACATGCCCGATTTTGTTTCTTGGATAAAAGACAAAATCAAAAAGCAACAAAAACACGAACTAAAAAATGGTATTTTATACCTTAAGGGTGGCGATTTAACTGAAGAATTGGCTTCTTTTCCAAACGCAAAAGAATACAATATTTCCGATTTTTTTGAAGATGATTTTTTTGAAACTAAGAAAGTAGTTCACCTGCCTTTGAAATATAAATCATAATAAAAAACCCACAAATATTGTGGGTTTTTTATTCTTAAATCTAATTTCTTAAATCTTAAATTATTTTTATTCTCCTAAAAACGGATATCTGTAATTTTCAGGGGTAACAAAAGTTTCTTTTATTGTTCTAGGTGAAGCCCAACGCAATAAGTTCAAAGCAGAACCCGCTTTGTCATTCGTTCCAGAAGCTCTAGCACCACCAAAAGGTTGCATTCCTACCACCGCACCTGTTGGTTTATCATTCACATAAAAATTTCCTGCAGCATTTTGCAAAGCGATAGTTGCCTGTTCAATTGCAAAACGATCTTTGCTGAAAACTGCGCCTGTTAATGCGTATTCTGAAGTTTGATCTACTAATTCTAAAGTGGTTTCCCAATCGGCATCTTCATAAACATAAATAGTTACTATTGGTCCGAACAATTCTGTTTCCATCGTAGTATATTTTGGGTTGGTAGTAACAATAATGGTAGGTTCAATGAAATAACCAACCGACTTATCATAATTTCCACCTACGATTATTTCAGCATCAGTATCTTTTTTTGCTTGTTCGATGTAACTAACTAATTTGTTAAACGAACCTTCGTGAATAACTGCAGTAATGAAATTACCAAAATCTTCGGGAGATCCCATTTTCATGGATTTTACGTCGGTAATTAATTGTTGTTTTACTGCGGGCCACAAACTTTGAGGAATATAGGCTCTTGAAGCTGCTGAGCATTTTTGCCCTTGAAATTCAAATGCACCACGAGCAATTCCCGTTGCCACTTGTTTAACATTGGCACTTGGATGTGCCATAATAAAATCTTTTCCACCTGTTTCTCCTACAATTCTTGGATAGGTTTTATAATGGTGAATATTTGTTCCAATTTTTGCCCAAATATCTTTGAATACGTGAGTTGATCCTGTGAAATGCACTCCGGCAAAATCACGACTTGCCAAAACAGTATTGGTAATCATTTCGGCATCACCAAAAACAACGTTGATAACTCCATCAGGAATACCTGCTTCTTTGAAAACATCGATGATGATTTTTGCTGAGAACACTTGGCTATCACTTGGTTTCCAAATTACAACATTCCCCATCATAGCTGCGCTTGCTGGTAAATTTGCCGCAATTGCAGTGAAATTAAAAGGTGTAATTGCGTAAACAAACCCTTCTAATGGTCGGTATTCTACTCTGTTCCAAACGGCAGAATCAGAATTAGGTTGGTCGTTATAAATTTGAGTCATAAACTCCACATTATAACGTAGAAAATCAATTAATTCACAAGAAGCATCAATTTCTGCTTGGAATATATTTTTAGATTGCGCAATCATGGTTGCGGCATTAATTTTTGCTCGGTAAGGCCCTGCGATTAATTCGGCAGCTTTTAAAAATATAGCTGCACGTTGTTCCCAAGCCATATTTGCCCATGCTTTTTTAGATTCTAATGCATTGGCGATTGCTTTTTCAATATGTGCTTTTTCAGCTAAATGATAGGTTCCCACGATGTGTTTATGATCGTGTGGTGCCGACATCGTTCTGGTGTTTACAGTTCTAATTTCTTCACTTCCGATATATAGTGGAACGTCAATTTTGGTGTTCCACATTTCTTTATAGGCTGCAAGAACTGCTGCTTTTTCTGGAGAATTTGGGGCATACGACTTTACTGGTTCGTTTACCGCTTTTGGTACATTAAAGAATCCTTTTAACATGATAGTTTTTATTTAATAATACCCAATTTAATTGTTTAATTTGGGTGAAACTGTTTTTACAAAAGTACAAATGAAAAATTGATAAATTACAATTTAGATTTAGAAATTAAATCGGATTTCTAGCCCAGACGGAAATGGAAACCCCGGAATTCAAAAAGCTATTTTTTCTTTTGTTTTTAAAGCGACCAAAGGAAGCTCTTGAAAGCAAAATAGAAAAAAAGATTATTGAATGAGGAGTTGTAATGGACTGCTGGAAATAGCTTCTTATTAATTTAATGCAAATGGTGCGCTCAAACGAAATGTTGGAACTACGACTTTGAAATTTCTGGTTGAGGTAAAATTCACCATGTTAAAATGGCCTTGCATTGCGCCAAACGGAGATGTTAGTAAACATCCAGAGCTGTAAGTGTGAGATTCTCCAGGTTTTAAAACTGGTTTTTTTCCGATAATTCCTTCTCCATCAACGATTTCTGTTTCTTGAAGAGAGTCGAAAATTTCCCAGTGGCGAGTCATTAATTGTACAGAATCTTTGCTGTGATTTTCAATGGTTATATGGTAACTGAAGGCAAATTGAATCTTGTAGTTTTTGAAGTAAGTGCCTTCAAAACTAGTAGATACAGAAATTTTAATTCCCCTTGTGATTTGTGATACCATAGTAACAAACTGATTTTAGGTAAAATTATAAAAAATTTGTGAGTTATTCAATAAATTAAAAAAATAAAATTAATTGGTAATATTCTCAGAATTTGCAACTCCTTTTCCAATAATTCTATCGTAACGTTGGTTGTTTTCTCTGTAATAAATGATGGCAAAATAGTTGTTTTCGGTTTGCCAAAAATTTCCATCTATTGCATTTTCGTAATCAATTTTTTTATTTTGGTCGGCAACTACATATTGATAATTGGTAAATCCTTGTTTGATCATTATTGCTTTTTCGTAGATTCCTTTTTCTTGATTGTAATCCATTTTAAATTCATCGGAAATTGCATAATTATTAAACATTCCATTGATATAAATGTTCTTTTTTTCGTAAAATGATGGTGCAGACAGTGTGAAAAACACCCATGAATAGTCAGCTTCTATGGCATTATTAAAGGCATTTGCATTTAGTGGAACAAAATTACCGTTGGCATCAGGATTGTAAGTATAAGATTTATTTGTTCTGGCTTCGTTTGTATATAAATGGGTATTGTATACGCCATTACTTGCATCTACACGGGCGATAAAATTGGTTGAAGCTCTTATGATTTTGTTTTCAAAATATAAAAATTCATTTCCACCCCAGAATTGCGTTTCTGTATCGTATTTATAAATTAGGTCGTTTCCAATGGTGAACATTGGTTTGATATTGGTAATTGCTTCGTTTAATTTACCGTTTTGTAACAAAAGTACTTTTACGTTTTGCAATGGACTTTGAAAAAGTAGATTGGGAGATTTAATCGAAAAATCCAGATTTTGTTTGAAATTAACATCATTTAAAGTCCGTGGTCTTTTTATTTGCATTGGCACTGCAACCAAATTTTCATAAATCATTAATTTTCTAGAAAACACGACCTCTCTATCTTCATTTAAAATTTTAATCATATAATTTCCGCTAACCAAAAGCTGCGTGTTTTTATTTGGGAAACCAATTTTATAATGAGAATACAATTGCAGTGCGTTTAATGAATTGGTATATTCTTGAATTCGTATTCCATCAAATCCTTGTAGGTACTCATTTTTTGATAAATCGGAATGTTTCCAATCGTAATTGCAGTGAACAATTTCATAATAATAATTGGCTTCATTTCCATACAAATCATCAAATTGAATTTCAAAAGGATCATTCAACCCAAATAGGGCTATTGAATTTTGATTGTTTTGAACAAAAGTGATTGTTTTTATATTAAATGGGGGGTCGATCTCTTTTTCCACTTGCGCAAATGTGAAAAATGAAACCAGTAGAAGAGCTATATTTAACCAAAGGTTTTTAAACATAATAGTATTTTTGCTTTTGTAAATATATGAAAATTACCTTTGAAAATAAAGTTTATATAAGTGCTATTTGAAGCATACCGGAATAATTTCTCCTTTTGCTAGACAATATTTTTCAACTAATTCTGGTTTTAATTTGGAAGTATAATCTTCTTCAACGACTTTAAATCCGATGCTTCGAAGTTTGTCAAAGTAATCAAGGCCATATATTCTAACATGGTCGTATTGGCCAAAAATAGCAGCTCGTTCTTTCTGATTTGTTATTGAATCGTCAGAGAAAGTGAATTCGCGAGATAAATCTTGTGGTATTTGGAAAATTCCCATCCCACCTGGTTTTAATACTCGATATAATTCTTGCATTGCTTTTGTGTCATCTGGGATGTGTTCCAAAACGTGATTGCACAAAATAATATCGTAGGAATTATCTTCAAATGGTAAGTTGCAAATGTCCGCTTTTACGTCTGCCAAAGGGGAAAATAAATCGGTTGTGGTGTAATCGATATTTTTTTGGTTTCTAAACAGTTTATAAAATGCCTGTTCGGGAGCAAAATGTAGGACTTTTAATACTGAACTCGTTTCAGTATCTCTTAATTTGAAGCTTTTAGGTTGTTTAAGAGAAGAATCTGAATCCAGTTCAGATTGAAAAAAATCGGTTTCATTATTTAGGTACAGCCACAATAAACGGTGTCTTTCAAGTGAAAGCGTACTTGGTGAAAGCACATTGTTACGTTGGTTTCCATATCCGTAAGGCAAGAACATTTTAAAACTTTTGCCGTCAATTGGATCTGTATATGTAGTTCCTTTTAGTAAAAAAGCTAAAATAGGGCGCGCAATATAACTCAATCGAATTAGGATTGGCCTTGGAATGGTATTGAGAATTAATTTAAAGAGTTTTTTCATTAATGAGGTGAAATTCGTGTTTATATCACCAATGGCGTTTTTCTAAATTCATCTTCTTCATTACTAACAATTCCTAACGCATCATAAACATAGGCAAACGTAGATAGCAATTCTGGTTTTCCATCAATTATTGCGACATCATGTTCATAATGTGCACTAGGTTTTCCATCGGCAGTTAATATTGTCCAGCCGTCTTTTAATTGCTTGATATTTTTAGTCCCCATGTTGATCATAGGCTCAATGGCAACCACCATTCCTTCAACAAATAATTTTCCACGACCTTTTTTACCATAATTGGGCATTTCAGGATCTTCATGCATTTTTTGACCTAAACCGTGGCCAACTAATTCTCTCACAACGCCATAACCATGAGATTCAGTATATTTTTGAATTGCATTACCAACATCTTCAACGCGGTTTCCGATTTTAAATTCGCGGATACCAACATATAAAGATTCTTTAGTTACTTGTAATAATTTTTTAGTTTCAGGAGCTACCTCACCAATTTCAAATGAATAGGCGTGATCTCCGTGGAATCCGTTTTTAAAAGCACCGCAATCTACCGAAATTACATCGCCACTTTCAAGCGGAATATTATTTGGTATACCATGAACAACCTGAGCGTTTGGACTCATGCAAAGTGAGTTTGGGAAGCCGTACAATCCCAGAAAACTTGGGACTGCGCCATGGTCACGAATAAACTCTTCTGCTAATTTATCTAGGTATAATGTAGTTACTCCAGGCTTTATTTCCCGAGCTATCATCCCTAATGTTTTTGATACAATTAAAGCACTTTCGCGCATTAATTCTATTTCTTCTCTTGTTTTTTGGATTATCATTTTTCACCGAATAGATTACAAAAGTACAATTTTATAATTATTTAATCGGGATTGGCCATAATTTTAAACAGTTCAGAATTCGATACAAAATATCTGTTCTCCAATGCTATTTGTGACAATTTAGCAGTCACCAAATTATTCTCTCTTGAATTAATTAAAAATAGAGAACTCTCCCCAAACAAAAATAACTTTTCTTCAGATTTTAGCATTTTGTCATTGTCTTCAGATAATGATTTTGCAAATTCTATTTGCTTCAAATAGGAGGTAAGTTCTATTTTTTGTGCATTGATTTTATTTTGTAATTGCAATCTTTCAAACTCCAATAAAAACTCTGTTTCTTGAACTTTGAATTTTGCGAGTTTTAAATTTCCACGTTCTTTTCTTAAAAATAATGGAAAATAAAAATTCATGCCTATTTTATAATCATTAAATTGATAGTTATTAAAGTAACTAGGTTCCGATAAATAGGAGTACCCTAAATCTATTTTTGGCAACAGCATATTGGCTTTTAATTTTCTATCCACATTTAAAATTTCAATTTTATTCTGAAGTGCGTTTATTTTTGGATGGTTGTTTAATGAAAATTGATTATTCATTAAATCATTCGTTTTTAATGTTTCTTGTATTGATAATTCTAAATTTATTTCAGGAATTAATTCGTCTGCTAATTCCAACGGAATATTATTATCTAACCATAAATAATTAGACAGTTCTAATTTTGCTTTTGCTAGTTTTAACCTAGAATCTTCAGCGCTTAGTAATCTATTTTTTACAATAATTCCAGCTTCAATACTATCAATCGCTGCTTTGTCTCCTTGTTTTATTAATGATTGAATTCCATCAAACCTAATTTTGGCGTTTTTTGTATATTCTTCGTATAATTTATATTCACTAAATGTTTTCTTCCAGTTAAAATAAGCGATTGATGCTTCATAAAGTATTCCAATAGCCTCAATTTTTCGCTCAGCTTGACTCAATTGCAATTGAATTTTCGCTTTTCTCAAGTTGGCCATTCGCTCATTTATAAACAAGCCTTGCCCTAAAGGAATTGAAATTCCAAGTGAAGTTAAACCTTGATTTGGAACAGTATTATCTGGATTTAAATAAATACCTTCACTATTATCAAAACCCGCTTTGATATCAATTCCATACCATGTTGGTATTTTAAAACTACTGTTTAAAATGGAATAATATTCGTTGTTTTTGAACTGTTTTTTTGAAAAATCCACTTCAATATTTGGATCAAATCCGCCTCTTGCAATCATCAAATTTGCTTGTGCTTTGTTGATTTCTAAATTGGCGTTTTTAACCAACGGATGGTATTTTTTTACATATCCAATAAATTCATTGTAGGTAAATTCTTTAGACACTAAATTTTGCCCATTCAAATTAAACCCAATAAACAGGAATAGGAAAAGTAGTTTTCTCATTATTTTTTCTCTTTTTCTTTTACAGTCCCAGGCTTATAATAATTTGGTGGAAATCCATTTAGGGTTCTCCATAATTCAAACCAAACTGGAACATTGTTTAAAAGTGCGATTGTTTTTGCGCCAGCACCAATACTTAATTGTTTTGGCCACTTAATATCATTTTTATCCGGAGCTATCAATACTCGGTATTTACCGTTTTCACTAATAAAATTCTCAATTGCTACAATTTTACCTCCAAAAGTACCGTAGGAGATATCAGGCCATCCCGAAAATACAATTGTAGGCCATCCATCAAACCAAACTCGAACTTTTTCACCTTTAGAAATTAAGGGTAAATCAATCGGGTTTACATAAGTTTCTACTGCGATATCAAAACTTGCAGGCATAATAGTAACTATTGGGGTTCCTTCTTTAATTGTTTCTCCAATTCCCGATTGCAAAGCCCTGTTTATATAGCCACTTTGTGAAGCCCTTATATAATACATGCCATTTCTAATACTATAATTTGCATATTGATTTTCCAATTTGCTTACTTGAGCTTCAGTATCATATTGGTTACTCATAGCTGTAAATTGGTCACTTTGAGCTTTTGATTCTTTTTCAGAATACTCAGCATCGATTCGATTCGTTTCTACTTTAGCATTGATAAGCTCATTTTTACTTGATAATAATTTATTTTCCTGAGTAATTATTTTAGCTTCTGCTTCTTGTAATTTCAATCTTTTTTCTTCAACATCTGTAAGCGGCTTCAATCCTTCTTTATTAAGCTGATTGGCTCGATTGTACTGTGTTGTTGCTATTCTTAATTGTGTTTTTATGGCAGCCAAATCCATACTGTCACTTTTTATTTTAAAAATTGCCTGTTTGATTTTATTATTTGCTTGCTCTTTCTTTAATTTCTTTTCGGCCGTAATAGCTTTTATTTGTTCAGAAAGTGAAATTACTTTCGAACCATAAGATTCATAAGACTGTTTTTTTGCATTTACTTGGTTTTTTGTATTTTGAACTAAATTAGGATCCATGTAATCCTCCTTTACCTCTGAAATAAAAAGTATCGTGTCACCTTTGTTTACAAAGTCACCTTCTTTAACATACCATTTTTCTAATCTACCAGAAATAACACTTTGTATAGACTGTGGTCTTTGCCCTGGTTTTAAAGTGGTTACATTTCCCGTTCCTGAAATATTTTGAGTCCATGGAAGGAAAAGAGCAATTAGCACCAATATAGAAACACCAATAATTATTCTATTTAATATTTTATAGTGTGGTCTATTAATTAGATTTTTAACCGTTTGATATTTATCTAAATTTGGTAATTTCGATTCGTTTTCAGATATATTTAGCATGGTTATTATTTGTTTGTATCAAGTTGAATATTTCCTTTTTGCATTGTTATAATACGATCGCATTTTGTATTCCAATATGGATTTTTAGACGATACAATAATGCTCCATTTATTTTCTTTTGAAGTTAAAAAATCAATAATTTCATTAGCTTCAGCTTCATCCATTGTACTTGTTGGGTCTTCATAGAATAGCATTTTTGGTTTTCGTATGATACTTCTTGCCAATAGAATTTTCTGTGCATTAGAAGATGACAGTTGTTTGCTTTCTGGAAAAATTGGTGTTTCTAAGCCCTTTGGTAAAGATTTTATAAATGAAGTTAATTGAACACTTTCCAATGCCCATTTTAAATCATCAAAACTAACATTTGGATTATTGAATGTAATATTTTCTAAAAGTGTACCTTCAAATGTTGATTCGCCATGTAAAATACATGCGATTTGTGATCTAAATTGATTGGTGTCTAATTTTCTGAATGTTTCGTCATTAATATAAATTGATCCAGTTTTTGGTTCTAAGACACCACATAATATTTTTATAAATGTCGATTTTCCAGATCCATTTTCACCATTAATAATGATTTTTTCACCTTGGTTAATTTTCAGAGAAATATCATTAATTACTTTTTTGCTGGAATCAGGAAATTTAAATCCAATATTTTCCGCTTCTAAATTTATACTTGTATAACAAGCAGGATTGCTAGAATTTATTTGCTCTTCCAACTCTAAATCTGTTATTTCACCGATTTTTTCAATGGAGGTTAATACGTCATAAAAAGTTTCTAATCCTAATATTATTTTTTCTACAGAATTTATAACAAGTAAAATGATAATTTCAGAAGCCACAAATTGTCCGATGTTCATTTTTTGCGAAAGCACTAAAAAACCTCCAATCAATAATAATCCAGCAGTAATAATAATTTTAAAAACAATCAATTGACTAAATTGTCTTTTAATTATATTGAAATGTTTTTCTCTATAATTCAAGTAGTCAGTTACTAATAAATTGTTTTTTTGAAGGGCAAAATCATAGTTGGTTTCATTTTTAAAACTGTAACTATTACGAGCCATTTCATGCAGCCAATTGGCTACTTTATATTTAAATTTTGATTCTTTCATACTGGTTTCAAGCCCTGCCGAATATGAAAATTTAAACACAACATATAATATAATAAATAATAATATTCCAAAAATTATAAAAAACGGATGGTACAGCGATAAAAGAATTACTCCAAAAGATATCTGAAGTAATGCAGCTGAAAAATCAATTAGTAATTTTGAAGTTCCTTTTTGAATTGTCAAAGTATCAAAAAATCGACTAGCAACTTCTGGTGCATAACTGTTATAAAGCTGAACTTGTTTAATTTTTGGCAAACGAGCAGCAAATTCAAAAGAGGAACGAACAAATATTTTTTGTTGTAAATTTTCAGAAATTCGAAGTTGCATCAACGATAATATTCCAACTAATGCCACTCCAATTACAACCATAATTATCAATACAATCCATGATGCACTTACCCTTCCTGATTGAATAAAATTAATAATTGCCTGAATTCCTAATGGCAACGACAAACTGATTAAGCCAGAAAACATTGCATAAAAAAACAGTTGAGAAACATCTTTTTTATCCAATTTTAGTAGGTTGAAAAATCTATGTAAGGGATTCATATCTTTTTTATTTTAAATATTTAAAGTAGTTTCAATTAAATTCACGTAAAAATTCGTTGGTGATATTTCATCATCACAATCAGTAATTGATTTTAGATGTTCTTTGAGAAAATATTGATGCAAGCTTCCTTCTACAATTGAAGAAATTAATGATTTTGCGAATTGATATTCTGGATTAACCTCATTGACAAAAGCAATTATTCTAGATATCACTCTTTTGTAAATCAGAAAGAATCCTTCTTTATTTTCTATGTCTATTTCTTTTGTATGTAATGTTTTTGTGAATTCTGCAATGATTATTTTATTCAGAATCGACTCATTTATATAAACTGTACTTGAATCGTCACTGACTTTCTCTGTAACTATAGTAATTGCTTTTTTTAGTTTTTCTTTTGGGTCAGTAATATTCGCAGTTGCAAAAACCAGCTTGTATTCCATCCAGCTCCAATACCAGGATGATAAATAAACTAATAATTTATGTTTATTTTCAAAATAACGGTAAATTGAACTTTCATTTGAACCGATTTTCTCCCCCAGTTTTTTAAATGTAAAGTTGTCAAATCCTATTTCATCAATTAAAATGATACTTTGTTCCAGTATTTTTCTACCTAAATCGGATGTTTCAGGATCTTTTACATAAATCTTATCGTTAATCTTAATTTTAAAATTTGCTAATACCGTATTCATAATTAATATAATTTATTGCAAAGATAATAGTAATACTATTAATTATGAAATTTTAACTTTTATTTATAAAAAAAAGAGCTTCAATTTTTTGAAGCTCTTTAAATTGTGTAGAAAATAATTTTTATAGTAAAGAGTGTCTTGTCATAGCCTCTGGTTTTTCAATTCCCATAAGTTCTAATATGGTTGGAGCGATATCGCCTAAAACACCATTTTCGATTTTTTTTAATTCTATATCAACTAAAATAATTGGCACAGGGTTCGTTGTATGAGCTGTATTTGGACTTCCATCAGGATTTATCATTGTTTCGCAATTTCCATGATCGGCAATTACAATTGTTGTATAATTATTGGCCAAAGCAGCTGTAATTACTTTTTCAACGCATTGATCAACGGCTTCACAAGCTTTAATTGCAGCACTCATAACACCTGTATGTCCCACCATATCGCCATTGGCAAAATTCAAACATACAAAATCAACTTCTCCTTTTTCTATTTCTGGAACTA
>CANKZE010000013.1 GCA_947488545.1 Bacteroidota bacterium | reverse complement strand
TAAGAATAAGTTCCTGTTCCATCAGCAGCTGTTACGCTTAGCGCAGTTGTTCCTCCAATACATTCAGTAATTGCAGTTGGTTGGTTAGCAATACTTGGGTCAGCTACAATCGTTACAGCTGTAGCATCACTTGCAACTGAATTACATCCATCACCTGTTGCGCTAATTACTACGTAATAATAAGTAGTGCCAGCTGTTGTTGAAGAGGGAATATAACTTGCAGTTGTTGCACTGCCAATTAACGTTCCACCTGTATTTGAGTTTGTAGCATTTGAATACCATTGGTAAGTTAAAGATGGTGTCCCTCCCGTAGCTACAACGCTTAATGATGTTGTTCCGTCAATACACTCTGTTATTGCTACTGGCTGTGTTGTAATACTTGGATCTGCTAAAATCGTTACCAATGTAGCGTCACTAGTAACTGAATTACATCCATCACCTGAGTCACTAACTACTACGTAATAATAAGTAGCACCAGCTGTTGTTGAAGAGGGAATGTAACTTGCAGTTGTTGCACTGCCAATTAACGTTCCACCTGTATTTGAGTTTGTGGCATTTGAATACCATTGGTAAGCATAAGTTCCTGTTCCATCAGCAGCTGTTACGCTTAGCGCAGTTGTTCCTCCTATGCATTCAGTAATTGCACTTGGTTGTGCACTAATTGTTGGATCAGCAACTACCGTAACCAATGTAGCATTACTAGTAACTGAATTACATCCATCACCTGAGTCACTAACTACTACGTAATAATAAGTAGCACCAGCTGTTGTTGAAGAGGGAATGTAACTTGCAGTTGTTGCGCTGCCAATTAAAGTTCCACCTGTATTTGAGTTTGTGGCATTTGAATACCATTGGTAAGTTAAAGATGGTGTCCCTCCCGCAGCTACAACACTTAATCCTGTAATGCCTCCAATACACTCTGTTATAGCTGCTGGCTGTGCTGTAATACTTGGAACAGCAACTACCGTAATTGTAATTAAATTTGAATTAACGGTACATGATATTCCATTTGCTAGACTTTTTACCACTCTTCTATAATAAGTAGTTGTGGTTAATCCTGATGACACATCAAATGTTAATGATGTTTCACCTTGAATATCAGTAAAATTATTGTTATCTGTAGATGACTGCCACTGGTAAGTTAAATTACCTGAACCCGAAGCAGCAGCAGTTTCTGTAAACGCAACTGGGTCTCCTCCTGAACAAATAGTTTGATCGCCGGCAACTGTTCCTGCTGTAACATCATTTACAGTTATAGTAATAGTATTTGATGTATCTGAACAAGATACCGTATTTAATAAAGATGTTGTTAAACGACGGTATTGTGTTGTGGTAGTTAATCCTGTTGGAGCATCATAAGTAGCTGATGTTGCGCCAGAAATAGCAGACCACCCAGAACCACTGTTTTTCTCCCAAACATAACTTAATGTGGATCCATTAGTTGAAGTAGTTGATGCCGTAAATACAGCAGGATCTCCACCTGAACAAATAGTTTGATCTGAAGAAATCGAAGAGCTAATTGCATTAACCGTTACTGTTATAACATTTGAAGTATTTGAACAGGTTAATCCATTTAATACCGATGTCGTGATTCGACGATATTGAGTTGTTGTTGTTAATCCTGCTGGTGCGTCATAAGTAGCTGCTGTTTCATTTGCTATAACTGACCATCCAGAACCACTGTTTGATTCCCAAACATAACTTAATGTAGCACCATTTGTAGAAGTAGTTGATGCTGTAAATGCAGCAGGGTCTCCTCCTGAACAAATAGTTTCATCTGAAGAAATCGTAGCGCTAATTACATTTACAGTTACTGTAATTACATTAGAGGTAGCTGTGCAAGCAACACTATTTAAGGTACTTGTTACTATTCTTCTGTAATAAGTAGTTGTTGTTAATCCGTTTGGAGCATCATAATCATCAGAAGTTGCTCCTGAAATATCAGCAAATGTAGTATTGTCTGTTGATGACTGCCATTGGTAAGTTAATGCGCCTGAACCTGTTGAAGCAGTTGTAACAGTAAATGCCGCAGGATCTCCTCCTGAACATATTGTTTGACTAGAAGCAACTGTTCCTGCTGTGACATCATTTACAGTTACTGTAATGACATTTGAAGTATGAGAACATGAAACTGTGTTTAATATAGATGTAGTTACACGACGGTATTGTGTTGTAGTCGTTAATCCAGACGGAACATCATAAGTAGCTGCTGTTTCATTAGCTATAGCTGTCCAAGTTGTTCCAGAATCGGTAGAAGACTCCCAAACATAGCTTAATGTAGCGCCAGTTGTTGAAGTAGTTGATGCTGTAAATGCAGCAGGGTTCCCTCCAGAACAAATCGTTTGGTTTGATGATATTGTTGCACTAATATTATTTACAGTCACTGTAATAACATTTGATGTTGCGGTACAAGCAACACTATTTAAGGTACTTGTTACTACTCTTCTAAAATAAGTAGTTGTAGTTAATCCGTTTGGAGCATCATAAACATCAGAAGTTGCTCCTGAAATATTTGTAAATGTAGTATTATCTGTTGAAGACTGCCATTGATAAGTTAATGTACCTGAACCTGTAGAAGCAGTTGTAACAGTAAATGCAGCTGGATTACCTCCAGAACAAACTGTTTGATTAGCAGCAACAATTCCCGCTGTTACATTATTAGATTCAATCGTATAAACTTGAGTTGCAGTTTGTCCTGTTGTTACTGTACAGGCATCACTTACAACTAATGTATAGGTACCTGGTAAAACATTCGATAAATCTTCATTTGTTGCTTGTCCTGTAACACTTCCACCATTAGATGCTGTCCATGAATACGAATACGGTGAAGTTCCATTTGAAGCTGTTGCATTAACAGAACCTGTTGTTACTCCGGAGCACAATGCAGCTGTGCCTGTAATTGAAACGCTTAAAGCAGAAGGTTCATTAATTGTAATATTAGCAGCACTTGCAGTACAACTAGAAACAGTACTTGCTCCTACAACAGTATAAACTCCTGCAGGTAAATTAGAAACTGTATAAACAAACCCTGTAGCGGCAGAACCACTAACTGGAACTTGGCTTGAATAGGTAATGTTTGATGTCGTATTTGTAACTCTAAGAACACGCGCAGATGTTCCACCACCTGTAATCGTTCCTGTAATAGAACCAGTAGTTGCTCCATTACAAGTTATAGTTCCAGTTTGAGAAACATTAGTTAAAGTTAAAGAAGCTGTATTTGTAAAATTAACTGAATTTGAAGCTAATGTATTTCCACAAGAATCGGTAACAGTAACTACATAAGCATTAGCAGCGCCTGAACCTCCAGTTAAATTTGTTGGAGCATCACTTGGCTGTGCATTAAATGACACTCCTCCTTTTGTCCATGTGTAAGTGTACGGACCTGCACCGCCATTAATAGTAATTGCAGGAACTCCTGAAGCTGTCGCTCCACATGGTTGCGCTCCAACAGCTAATACAACCGATGTTATTGGTCCTGATAGAATATTTGCTTTTACAGATGCGGTTGTAGCACATCCTTGAGCATTTGTTCCAACAATATAATAAGTTCCTGCTGTAGTAACCGCACTTGGATTATTTAAAACAGTAGTAGCAGAAGCATTAGTAAAATAAGTATATGTTAACCCTGCTGTTGAACCAGCTGTGACGGCTGCGGCAGTTAAATCTACTGCTCCTCCAATTGTACATTGAGTTGCCGGATTTGTGGTAACTACAGTAGGATAAGCAAATATTGTATTGGTTAAACTAACATTTACCGTTGTTACACCTTGAGAGGTAATGGCTATGTTTCCACTTGTACTAGTTGCTGAAGCATTTGCTCTTACATATATAGGTGTAGCAGCAACGTTTCCGCTTCCATTAGGAGCTATAGTCAGAGAACTTGCAAAACCTGATCCAGATGCTAATGAGATCTGGAAACCAGTAGGGGCGGTAATGGTCATATTACCATTTAAACTAGTTGCTGAAGCATTAAATGTCTGAACAGACGAAATAGAATTAGTACATGTATCAAATGTAATTGATGCTGATGATGAAAAAACGGCAGTAGCAATACTAGTCATTGCTTTAGAATTCACACAGCCTTTATCGTTAGTATACAATATATTAAAACTTCCTCCTGCAACCGCCGTTACTACACCACTACTATCAACAGTTGCAATATTAGTATCTGAACTTGACCAAGGTGTTGTTGCATCGGGAGTACCATTTCCAGTTAAGGTTAATGGATTACCTCCTACATAAACTGTGCTTGAGCCAGTGATAGTTGGAAGTGCAAAAGCTTCTCCAGTTAACGAAATAGTTTTACTAATTGCGTCGGTTGAAGCTAAAGTAATTGTTCCGTTTTGGGCTCCTGTAATTGCAGATGATTTTATTCTTACGTAAACTGTAGTAGAGCTAACAGTTGTTCCAGTTCTAGTAATAGTCAAAGTATCTGAATATGTTGTTCCATTTAATGAAAACTGATAATTTGAATTACTACAGGTTAATGCAATATTTGCTACTAAATACTCTCCTTCTACTGTAAATGTTTGACTAGTACCTGCTAGTGATCCACATTTAGTGAATCCAGTTAATGTATTTACAGATTGAGTAATTACCGGAGGAGGAGTCATTAGATTTTCAGTTACTGTAAACGCGGATTGATTTCTATAGGATGATACAACATCTACTTTATTATCCCCATTTACGTCCACACCTATTCCTGTTCCACAAGACCCGCAATATAAATCTTGTCTAGGATACCATCTGCCAGAAAAAGTAGAAGAGGTAACCGAACCAGCACCAGAATTTGTATATACATACATTTTATCCCAAGATGACCCAGCAATTACTTCTGGATAACCATCACTATTATAATCTGTAATAGAAAAACCAAGATCATGATCAATATTAAATGGTTTGTCGAAAGCTGTGAAACTAGAGGCCGAAAAACCTCCTCCAACTTGATAATTATTTGCAATTAATTTAGTTCTAACAAATATATCATTATCACCGTCTGCATCTAAATCAACTACAACTACTTTATTATTTCCTGAACTCAAAGTAAATGAGGTTTGAAAAGTAGTTGCTCCACCATAAGATGTGTTTACAAGGATCGCAGTTTGTCCACTTTTTGTAACTACAATGTCATAATTCCCATCAGCATTCATATCACCAACATCCATCCCATCATAACCAGAAAAACCAATGTTATTTATTAATGAAAAGGCAACACTTCCATTTGATATTGTATTGGAGTAAATATATACACCATTGAAATTAAGAAATGCAATATCTAATGATCCATCTCCATTAAAATCTGCAACTCTTACAGTATAAAAATTATTATTTAAATAAATGGCTGTTGCAAAACTTAAAACTCCACCACTGGTAGTATTTATTAATACGCTACCTCCATTATTGCTTCCGGTAACGATATCTAACATACCATCGGCATTAATATCTCCTACAACAATTGAATTAATTGTTCCATATACAGTAAAATCAGTACCATTACTTAAGGAAGAAGTTGTTATAGTTCCGTTAGTGTTCATGTTATTTAAATGTACGCGAACAGAACCATTACCGGCTTTTACAATGTCAACCTTACCATCACTGTCAAAATCACCAGCCGCAATTATGACATCATTATTTACTGAACCTCCCAATGAAGAAAATAAAATATTATTCCCAAACCAATTACCATTAATCGGCCTGCCCGAAATAGGAAGATTAACTGTTCTAAATGCTGAGATCGATTGAGCAATTTTGTTATTTGAAATAACCGAAATTGGAGAATGAGTACTACTTACAGGTACAGAAACTGTCAATTGAGTAGTTGAAGCAGTGTTAACAACCGCCTTTGTACTTCCAAAATAAACAACATTATTACTAGCTGTTGCATCAAAATTCGTCCCAGTAATTGTTACAGTACTTCCCACTGCACCACTTGAAGGCGTGAATGAAGTAATTGTTGGCACCTGTCCAAAAACAGTACTAACGCTACAAAGCGCAACCATAACAATTCCGAAGAAATGTTTCTTTAAAAATTGAGTTGCTGTTGATTTAAATCCTTGATTTTTCTGAGTAGAGATTCTATTCATAGTTGGGGTATTTTGAAAATAATTTTGATCTGAGTTTTGGTTGTCCGCCAATGCCGAATTCATTTTGCTTTCAACAATGATCTCATTCGATCCAAATGAACCGAAAAAAGCATTGCTGCTCAAAAATGAATTTGATAAAAATTGGGAGGATGGAATTGACTGCTTTGTGTTTAATTTTTCCCTTGTCGATTTCTCAAATGAAAATCTGTCGAATGAAAATTTAAGTAGCGCCATTTAAAATAATTTATTAAATCTATGTTAATTAATCTCGCAAAGATAAAATTAAGCTAAGTGTTAATAAAATATTCAGTATAGCAAAAATATAGATGAAAAAATAAAATATAGCGTAAAATGGGCGTTTTTTGACTATTAAAAAAATTTAATGACGAAAAAGTAGTCAAAAAAGAGTCAAAAATAAATTGAGGTTATTAACAATTCAAACCACAATTAAATTAAATATTAATTGATATTAACTGTTAAATGGTGAAATAAAATCTTTAAAATTTACAGAAAAAAAGATTGAAAAAAAGAAAAAAAATTACTCAATACTATTCACCACTTGGAACAAATCTTGATCTGCAGAAAGCGCTAATTTTTTCTTCAATAAATACTTTTTGGTAATCACACTTTCGTGAGAAACCTGAAGCAAATTGGCAATTTCTTTGTTGGATAAATTCAATTTTATCAAACTACAGAAGCTAATGTCTTTGGAAGACAAAACAGGATATTTCTCTTTGATGTTGGCGTTAAAATTGGGATGAATTTGAGTGAATTTAATCATGAATTCCGACCAGTAGTCTTTCTGGGACAAAATACCGCGAATGTCTTTGGCTAAAACTTGAAACTTTGAATCTTTGTTGTCCTTCATTTCAACGGCCGCTTTATCAATCATCGTTACAATTGAATCTTGAATATTCGCCAATTGCATCGTCAATGCAGTCAATTCTCGTTCTTTAGTTACCAAAGCTTCATTCAAATGAGCATTTTCTTCATTCAAATTTCTATCAATGGAGTTTGCAAAAGCCGTTTCAGATTTCAATTTTTCATAATCATCCGACTTCTTTTCTAAACGTAGTTTTTCTCTCCAATAGATTATCCCTAAAATAGCTAGTAAACTTATTAATAAAAACCCAATAGTTAAAAACACATAATACTGGTTGTCATAATTGTCAATTACTGATAATAGTTTTTTGTTTTGGTTATGATAAAACTCATTTTCCTTAATTAAAAGTTCCGTTTTTTGATTTAAATTACTTTGAGCTAGCTTTAAATTCGAAACTTCAATAGAGTCTTTTGAGATAGATAACGGAACGGAAGATTTTTTTATTTCTTTATTGGACACCAAATCCGAGCAATATATTGAATTGTAAGTTGCTGAATAAATGGAAATTATTACAAAAAAAAGTATAGCTATTTTATATTTCATTTGAGGGAAAAAAAATATTAATAATTAAAATTAAATCTATATAAAATTGATGATTTATAGAAGTCAAATGTATATAAATTATTTTTATATATCAAAACATATTTATAGAAATTAAATAGTAAATATTTTAAATAATTACATAATTATTATTTAAATATTTGATAATCAGTAATATAAAAAATATAATAAAAAAATTAATTTTCTTAAAAAAATGAAACTCAATCGTAATTCACAACCCAGCTACACCATATTTTAAATATAAATAAATTAAATTATTACTTGGATAAATTGTATAGATGAAATCTAGTAAAAAAAGAAAAAGAAAAATTAAATTAATTGCATATTAATGACATGAAAATCAACATATTCAAGATTATTTAAGTAAGCTTCTATTGTTATTAACAGCCAATTTTAGAATAAAATAATTAATTAATAATATATTAATTGTTAAACAAAAGTAATTTTATATGTTTGTAATAGTATTAAACTATTAACCCTTATATTTTTTTAAATTAAAACATTATGAAAAAATCAATTGTAGTTATTGCATTATCAAGCTTACTATTTGTATCTTGTAAAAATGAAAGTGCCGAAAGAGAAAAAGTAGCTCAGGCCAACATCGATTCCTATTCTAAAACTTGGGAATTAGTAATTAATGAAGGAAAAGTAGACGTTCTGGATTCAGCTTATGCTCCGGAAATCGTATTGCACACCGTTCCTGAAATTAAAGGAATTGCAGCGGCAAAAGCGTATTATGCAAATTTTGTAACTGGATTTTCAAACAGAAAATTTACTGTAAAAGAGACTTTTGCAAGTGGAGACAAACTAACAAAATACTGGGAATTTAAAGGTACTCACACGGGTGACTTTATGGGAATTCCTGCAACTGGAAAAACGATTACTGTAGAAGGTTGTACTATTGCAAGAATGGTTAACGGAAAAATTGTTGACGAAAGAGATTTCATGGATAACATGGAATTCATGAAACAATTAGGGTTAATGAAGTAGTAAAATTATTATTTTCTTCAAAAGGGTTTTAGTTCGCGCTAAAACCCTTTTTTATTATCTTAAAATATGTATTTTTGTAAATAATATAACAATTCATAACTAAATAGTTACAATGATAACAATTGCAAATCAATTCGGAATGAAAGAAGCGCTTGAAAAATTAGGCGTAAAAGCGATTAATGAAGGAACTTCTACAGGGGTTAATAATTTTTCAAACGGACCAACATTAGAAAGCTATTCTCCAGTAGACGGGCAATTAATTGGTTCTGTAAAATGCACCTCCGAAGCTGATTACGAAAAAGTGATGCAATCGGCAACAGCTGCTTTTCAAACATTTAGAGTAATGCCAGCACCGCAAAGAGGTGAAATTGTTAGACAATTTGGTGATAAACTAAGACAAAATAAAGAAGCTCTTGGAAAATTGGTTTCCTATGAAATGGGAAAATCTCTTCAAGAAGGATACGGTGAAGTTCAAGAAATGATTGACATCTGCGATTTTGCAGTGGGCCTTTCTAGACAATTACACGGGTTAACAATGCACTCTGAAAGACCTGGTCACAGAATGTACGAACAATACCACCCAATGGGAGTCGTAGGAATTATTTCTGCATTTAATTTCCCAGTAGCAGTCTGGGCTTGGAACACGGCATTGGCATGGATTTGCGGGGATGTATGCGTTTGGAAACCATCAGAAAAAACGCCACTTTGTGGAATTGCATGCCAAAATATTATTGCCGAAGTGATCAAAGAAAACAACCTTCCTGAAGGTATTTCTTGCTTAATTAACGGCGATTATAAAGTAGGTGAATTAATGACAAATGACCGAAGAATCCCTTTAATATCAGCTACTGGATCGACTAGAATGGGTAAAATTGTTGCTCAAACAGTTGCTGGAAGATTAGGAAAATCATTATTAGAATTAGGAGGAAACAATGCCATAATAGTTACTCCAGATGCCGATATAAAAATGACCGTTATAGGCGCTGTTTTTGGAGCTGTAGGTACTGCCGGACAACGTTGTACCTCAACAAGAAGATTGATTATACACGAAAGTATTTACGATAAAGTGAAAGACGCAATCGTATCAGCATACAACCAATTAAGAATTGGAAATCCACTAGATCAGAACAATCACGTGGGGCCGCTAATTGACACTATGGCGGTTGAAATGTACAATAATGCTTTAGCAAAAGTAGTTGCCGAAGGTGGAAAAATCCTAGTGGAAGGCGGCGTACTTTCTGGTGAAGGTTATGAAAGCGGATGTTACGTAAAACCAGCAATTGCTGAGGCTAACAACTCGTTTGAAATTGTACAACACGAAACTTTTGCACCCGTTTTATACCTATTAAAATATTCTGGTGACGTTCACAATGCTATTGCAATTCAAAACGGAGTAGCGCAAGGATTGTCGTCTGCAATTATGACCAATAACCTTCGTGAAGCGGAACTTTTCCTTTCTGTTGCAGGTTCCGATTGTGGAATAGCCAACGTAAATATCGGTACTTCAGGTGCTGAAATTGGTGGTGCTTTTGGTGGTGAAAAAGAAACTGGAGGTGGCCGTGAATCAGGATCTGACGCCTGGAAAGTATACATGAGAAGACAAACAAATACTATTAATTATACTACAAGTTTGCCTTTAGCACAAGGAATAAAATTTGATTTGTAATAAAATAACTAATGAAAAAAGGAGCTATTTACTTACTTTTTGTCTTGCTGTTTTCTTGTCAAGCAAATGATTTAGACGATGTTTTTTGCACAACTGAAGTAAAAGCGGGACTAAATGTTAGCGTGCATCTAGCAGAATCAAGTTCTAGTATTCCCATTTCTGATGGGGTAACTGTTGTTGCGACTGACGGGAATTATTCAGAAACTTTGCAGTTTTTTGATCCTCAAAATCCAATATTTTATGGCGCCTATGAAAGGCCAGGAACCTACACAATTACTGTTACTAAAGCCGGTAGACAAACGTATGTTTCTCAACCTATAGTAGTAACAGAAGACATTTGTCATGTAATTCCACAAACCGTCATGGTTTTATTACTTTAATTTCTCCCTTTTTCATCTGGATATAATAAAGGTAAAGGGTCGCTTTGCCAATACTCTTTAGTGTCAACATCTAAAATACTTAAAGGCCCTAAAAAGGCGGCGCCGGTATCAATATTCCATACATTTGCGCAATTTACCGGAGTTGTTTTATTGATTTTTGTAACTGGGGTGTGCCCAATGTAAATTTCATTATATAGTTTTAGCCTTTTTGGATACAATAAATCCTCTTTTCCTATCGATTTATCCAAAGAAACTGCCATTTCCCAAAGTGTTCTTTCCCAATAAAACATTTTAGGAAAATATTCGTGGGTTACTCCGTTCAAATTTGTAAATCCCGCATGAACAAATAATCGGTTGCTGGAATCCAAGTAATAATTGTGTAAATTCTTTAAAAAATCGATGTGTTTTTGTTTAGTCGCCTCGTTAACATTGGCGTAAGCCGAAACAGTAGCTTCTCCCCCATGCTCTTTCCACATTGGATTATCCCGATTGGATTCCAACCAATTCAACAATAATTCATCGTGATTTCCTCTAATAAAAATACATTCTTGCTTTTGGCTTAAGCCAATTAAAAAATCGATAACCTGTGGCGATTCACTCCAGCCATCAACGTAATCACCTAGAAAAATTAAGGTATCGTTTTGGGTAACATTGGACTTTTCTAATACCTGATTTAGGGCTCTCAAACCGCCGTGAATGTCTCCGATTACAAGGGTTCTTTTCATATTTTAATTAATTAAACAACGTCATATTTCATCTTTCTTAATACACGAAGGGCTTCTTTAAAGGATAAATAAATGTCGGAATAAGGCTTCAAAATTAGTTTAGAATCAATAAGTTTTTGCTTCGCTTCCTCAAATCCGTTAAGGTAACAAATCATAAAAGTAGAAGGTAAATTTTCTAAATCTCTATATTCGTTACTGGTTAATTCAATTCCTTTTTCCAATTTATTAATTAACGAAAGATTAGAATTATAAACATGGAAAAGTGTTTTTTTATCAAATTCTGGTGGTTCAAATAGCATTTCACGGTCAATTTTATAATAACCATTGTCAAAAAAATGCAACGTTTGTTTTTCCAGAGGATAATAATTAATTTTATCATTCAGCCCCAAAGGAACATATTCAGTAATTGTAAATGTGGTGTCATCAAAGCTAATTGTAACCACATCTTGGGCAGAATAAAACAACTTAATTTGCTCGTTAATCAAAGCAACATCAACTCTAGATAGGAAGGTTTTATCTCCAATTTTTTTGTATTTACCAGCCCAACAAATCACAAACAATTCCTTGAATACTTTGTATTTTGGAGAAAAGTCTTTGTGGCTTAAATTCATAAATGAAATCACACCGTCCAATGTGTATTCTATGCTATTTCGAGAATTATTTTCAAGCCCATGAACGGTTTCGTAATTTTGAAAATTCTTTTCAACCTCGCCTTCAATAGGAATTGTATTGCTTCCACGCCTAATAAAAACAGTGTTTATTGGAATTGTATGTATCCCTTTTTTGAAATAGGAAGTTCTCTTTTTTGGCTTAATCGTTACTAATCCAATCACTTTGTCTTTAGGTAAATTTGGAAAAGGAACATTGTCGTATTGAATTTTTGGTGGATTTTCCAAATAAGCATTTACCAGATTTTGAATACGACTGTCGTCAAAAAAATCATCTCCCACAATTTCGTTATCATGATCTTCAACCCCAACAACTATATAGGAATTATTGGTTGGATTTGAATTTGACAAAGCACAAATATGTTTCAAAAACTTGGCTTTCCCTTCACGAATATGTAAATTCAACTGCCGCTTTTTATCATAAAAACTTGACTCGTCGTTGTGCGTGAGTAAATTTTTGATAAGAAGTCTTTTATTAATCATTTTAATGCCTTTTAGCCATTTTATTACAAATTACGCTTTACAATAGTCGACATCGCTTGGGCGGTTGGCATTACAACCAAATCGGCAATGTTCACATGGTAAGGTCTTGACACTACAAAATGAATAATATCAGCTAAATCTTCGGCTTGTAAAGGGAAAAATCCCTTGTAAACATTGTCCGCTCTTTCCTTGTCACCTTTGAAACGAACGGTACTAAATTCGGTGTCAACCATCCCCGGATGAATAGCGCCAACGCGAATTCCGTATGGATTTAAATCGATTCTCATCGCTTGATTTAACGAATCTACAGCGTGTTTTGTAGCGCAATAAACATTTCCATTTGGGTAAACTTCTTTTGCTGCGGTTGACCCAATATTTATAATATGCCCAGATTCACGCGCAACCATATTCGGAATTATGGCTCTAGAAACATATAAAAGTCCTTTCAAATTGATATCAATCATCGCATCCCAATCGTCTAAATCGCCAGTTTGAATTGGATCTAAACCATGGGCGTTTCCTGCATTATTGATTAATACATCAATATTTGAAAACGATTCTGGTAGTGACGAAATGCTATCAAAAACAGCTTTTTTGTCTCGAACATCAAACAATAAAGAATGTACTTCGGTAAATTCAGAAAGTTCTTTTTGAAGTTCAGAAATTCGATCTTCACGGCGTCCACAAAGAACAATTTTATAATTATTTTTAGCCAAAACTCTTGCGGTTGCTCTTCCTATTCCGCTTGTTGCGCCTGTAATTAATGCTGTTTTCAATTTATTTGTGTTATTTATTATTAAGGGACTTTATTTCCCATGCTTTCTGTCCAAATGGCAAACCAATCTTCTTTTTCTAATTCCAATTGGGTTGCTTTCATCAATTGTTGAATTCTAGCCACATTTACAGTTCCAGCCACCGGAATTACTTTTGAAGGATGCTGTAAAATCCATGCCAATAATAAAGTATCAGCACCAAAATGGTATTTTGAAACTAATGAAGCTAGCAATTTTTTCAGTCTTCTAGTTTGCTCATTATCTTCTCGAAAAACAGTCCCTAGTGGGTTCCATGACATCGGTTGAATGTTATTTATTTGCATATAATCCAGACTTCCGTCAACCATCGGTTCAAAATTAGTCGCTGAAAACTGAATTTGGTTGTAACTAATTTCCGTTTTCTGACGAATCAATTCTGTTTGTGAAGCTGTAAAATTAGACACGCCAAAATCGATGATTTTCCCTTCCGATTTTAATTTGGTTACCGCTTCAGCAATTTCATCGGCCTGCATTAACGGACTTGGACGGTGCAATAATAGTACATCTAGATAATCTGTTTGCAAATTTTTTAAAGAATTTTCAACCGACCAAATGATATAATCTTTTGAATAATCGTAGTGTTTTATGGTGTTGTTTCTGTTTTCACAAACATATTGAATACCGCATTTTGAAATAAATTGCAGCGATTCTCGATTGATTTTGCTTGAAGCAAATGCCTTTCCAAAAGCCGCTTCCGTAGTATACGAACCATAAATATCAGCATGGTCAAAAGTGGTGATTTTATTTTCAAGACAAATATTTATCGTACTTTCCATTTCAGAAGTACTTAAGTTTTTATCCCAAACGCCCCAATTCATCGTTCCTGCAATAATTGGTGATAACTTATTTTTTTTCAAGGTTTTAATGATTAAATGTTAAATTGAATTGCATGGTTTTTAGGTAATATTGATAAAGTTCTTAAAATTATAAAAAGAAAATCACAATACAGCCTTAAAAGCAATTGTTTTATAGAAGTTTTAACCATTTTTTAACATCGTACTTCTAAAAAAAAATTCAATTTGCACTCTCAAATTTAAATGTTAAAATTTACAGTAATAAAATTAGCAAAATGGAAGAAAATACTTCGACTTTAGACATCAGAGCGATTAATGAAAAAATTGAAAAAGAAAGTGCTTTTATAGACCTTCTTACTATGGAAATGAACAAAGTAATTGTGGGTCAGAAGCACATGATTGAGCGATTGTTAATTGGACTTCTTGGACAAGGACACATTTTATTAGAAGGTGTTCCCGGATTGGCAAAAACTTTGGCAATTAATACTTTGTCACAAGCGGTTCAAGGATCATTTAGCAGAATTCAATTTACTCCCGATTTATTACCTGCAGATGTTGTAGGAACGATGATTTATAACATTAAACAAAATGAATTTTCTATAAAAAAAGGACCAATATTCGCAAATTTCGTCTTGGCAGATGAGATCAATCGTGCTCCTGCAAAAGTGCAATCGGCATTACTAGAAGCGATGCAAGAAAAGCAAGTTACTATTGGCGACACCACGTTTAAATTGGAAAAACCATTTTTAGTATTGGCAACCCAAAACCCTATTGAGCAAGAAGGAACGTACCAACTTCCAGAAGCGCAAGTCGACCGTTTTATGTTAAAAACAGTTATCGATTATCCTAAAATGGAAGACGAAAGATTGGTAATACGTCAAAACTTAAAAGGAGCTTACGAAAAAGTAAATGCGGTTGTAACCGTAGATCAAATTTTACGTGCGCAAGAAGCGGTTCGTGAAGTTTACATGGATGAAAAAATCGAAAAATATATCTTAGATATCATTTTTGCAACTCGTTTCCCAGAGCAATATAAATTAGCCGATTTAAAACCTTTAATCAGTTTTGGATCTTCACCTCGTGGAAGTATCAATTTAGCAAATGCAGCTAAATGTTACGCTTTTATTAAACGTAGAGGTTACGTAATTCCTGAAGATGTTCGTGCTGTAGTTCATGATGTATTGCGCCACAGAATTGGTGTTACCTACGAAGCGGAAGCGGAAAACATTACCTCAGTTGATATAATCAACAAAATCGTAAACGAGATTGAAGTACCTTAAATAGTTGATAGTTATTGGTTGTTAGTTGTTGGGAAAACCCATAAACTATCAACCAACAACCAACAACCAAAGCAAAATGGATACCAAAGAACTATTAAAAAAAGTACGTAAAATAGAAATTAAAACCCGAAGATTGAGCGATCACATCTTTTCGGGCGAATACCACACGTCTTTTAAGGGACGCGGGATGACTTTTTCTGAGGTTCGTCAGTACCAATATGGCGATGATATTCGTGCTATAGATTGGAATGTAACCGCAAGATATAACGAAGCCCACGTTAAAGTTTTTGAAGAAGAACGCGAATTAACGATGATGTTAATGGTAGATATTTCTGGTTCGGAGAGTTTTGGCTCTAAAAACCAATTCAAGAAAGATATCGTTACAGAAATTGCTGCTACAATGGCTTTTTCGGCAACTCAAAATAATGATAAAATCGGTTTAATCTTATTTTCTGATCAAATTGAGTTGTATATCCCTCCTAAAAAAGGAAAATCACACGTTTTGAGAATCATTCGTGAACTGATTGAATTTGAGCCAAAAAGTAACAAAACAGACGTTTCACAAGCGCTGAAATTTTTATCTGGAACTCAAAAAAAGAAAGCGATTGTGTTTTTAATTTCTGATTTTATGTCGGATGAATACGAGCATACTTTGAAAATTGCTTCTAAAAAACATGACATAACCGGAATTCGAGTTTTTGATATTCGAGAAGAAAAACTACCAAATCTTGGGATGGTTCCAATGTTGGATGCTGAAACCGGCGAAACCCAATTGGTTAATACTGGCTCAAAAGCCATCCGAATGGAATACGAAAAAGAATACCAAAGTAAAGTCGATTATTTTATCGAAACATTTAGAAAATCTGGTTCAGGAGTTGTAAACACAAGGGTTGATGAAAGTTATGTAACCAAATTATTAAGTTATTTTAAGTCGCGATAATCATAATGAGAATTAAATATTATATACTTTTCCTATTAATTTCAATGTCTCTATTTGCGCAAAAGCAAGTGGAAACAAAAATTGACGTTAAGAAAAATAAGATTGGGGCGCAATTCAACTTGACTTATAAAACCAATGTTGATACGGCAGCAAAAGTGGTGTTTCCAACCCTTAAAAACTTTGGGAAAATGGAAGTAATCCGTTCTTATGTAATTGATACCATCAAACATGGCGCGAGATACGATCTTATAAAAAAATATGGGGTTACCCAATTTGACTCAGGAAAATATGTGATTCCTAGTTTAAAAGTATTAATCAATAATAAAGTTTTTGCTACAGATTCGATTTTGGTAGAAGTTTCTGATGTTAAAGTAGATACCCTAAAACAAAAATTATTTGATATCAAACCAATTGCTGAATCGGAATACCAATTGAGTAATTTTTGGAGATATTTATTAATTATTCTATTGATTTTCGGGCTTGGAGCTTTAACGTATTGGCTAATAAAAAAATACAGAAAGAAGCAAATTGAAGAAGTTGAAGAACTGAAAAGTCCAATCGAACGAGCGACCATTTTACTAAAAAACCTTGAAAAGAAGGAGCTTTGGCAAAAGGGTGCTGTAAAAGAATATTACAGTGAATTGACCGATATTGCTAGAAATTATATTGAAGAAGCCATCGAAATTCCAGCTATGGAAAGCACGACTTCGGAGTTAATTGTAGCTTTGAGAGCCGCTTCAATCAAAAAGAAAATGACGGTTTCAGTCGAAACTCTTGAAAATCTTGAGCGCGTTTTAAAACAAGCCGATTTAGTGAAATTTGCTAAATCAAGACCTTTAGATTTTGAAATTGCCGAAGACAAAAATAAGATTGAAAAGGCAATTTTAACATTGGATAAATCCATACCAATCGAAATTGAACGGGAAGAAGACACTTCAGAATGGGACGAAATGCGCCGTTTGCAAAAGCTAAAAAAAGAGAAAAGAACCCGAATAATAAACGCAGTTGGATTCCTATTTGGCACTTTATTAGTCTTATTTATTTTATTGGTTTCAACCAAAGGATTTGATTACGTTAAAGACCAAATTATTGGAAGTGAAACCAAAGATTTAGTTGAAGGTCAATGGGTTTCGAGCGAATATGGCAACCCAAAACTGTATATTGAAACTCCAAAAGTCCTTACAAGAAGAGACACATCCAACCTATTTCCAGCGGAAGTCAAGAAAATGCTGAAAGAAGCAAGTGTGTTTACCTACGGAAGTTTGCAAAGTAACTTCTACATCGCATTAGCAACAGCGACACCAAAACAAGAATTAGATTACGACCTCCAAAAAGGTTTAGAAGAAGTAATAGATAAGTTTGGAGGACAAAATGTTTTACTAAAACAAGAGGAATTCCAAACCAAAATGGGAGTTATAGGATTGAAAGGTTATGGAACCATGGCGTTACTCGATCCTGTCAATAAAAGCAGTGTTAAGTTGTATTTTGAAATACTCTTATTTAAAGAAAATGGCGGTTACCAACAAGTAATTTTATTCCATGAAGAAGGTGATAAATACGCAGAACAAATTTCAGAAAAAGTGATGAATTCAGTTGAATTTAAAAAAGGCGAAAATAATGAATAAGATGACTTTTCTAAATCCCGAATTTTTCTGGCTTTTTATCTTAATTCCAGTTGTTATTGCTTGGCAAATATGGAAAAGAAAGGAACAAACGGCCACTTTGAAAATTAGTTCTTTAAAAGGTTTTAAGAATTCGAAATCA
Source organism: Bacteroidota bacterium (assembly GCA_947488545.1). Classification (GTDB taxonomy): domain Bacteria; phylum Bacteroidota; class Bacteroidia; order Flavobacteriales; family Flavobacteriaceae; genus Flavobacterium. The sequence continues at coordinate 21,750 of CANKZE010000013.1, read as the reverse complement.
GTTTTGACAAAATTAAAACCGATGTTATTTGTATTTCGATTATTGGCGTTAAGCTCACTAATTATTGCTATGGCTCGACCAAGAACTGTGGATGTAAGCAGCAAAACGAAAACAACTAAAGGAATTGATATTGTAATGTCGGTGGACGTTTCAGGAAGTATGTTGGCCAAAGATTTCAAGCCCAACCGAATGGAAGCCTTGAAGGATGTTGCTGAGAACTTTGTAAAAGGAAGACCAAACGACCGTATTGGATTGGTAGTTTACGCTTCTGAAGCCTATACAAAATGTCCCGTAACGAGTGATAAAGCGGTTGTTATGGACGCTATTAGAAGTATAAAATACGACAACGTGCTTCAGGACGGAACTGGAATTGGAATGGGATTAACCACGGCAATTAACCGTTTGAAAGACAGCAAAGCAAAAAGTAAAATTGTGATTTTAATGACCGACGGGGTTAACAATGCGGGATTTATTGAGCCTCAAACAGCTTCAGATATTGCACAACAATTCGGAATTAAAGTGTATACAATTGGAATTGGATCTAATGGAATGGCCGATTTTCCATATGCAATTGCACCAAACGGACAGTTTTTGTTTCGAATGATGAAAGTAGAAATTGACGAAGCATTACTTCGATCAATCGCAAAAAATACAGGTGGAAAATATTTCCGCGCTTACAGTAATCAAAAGTTAGAATCAATTTATAATGAGATTAACAAATTAGAAACAACTGAAATTCAGGAGTTAAAATTCTATGATTACGATGAAAAATACAGACCTTTTGCAATTTTTGCTGGTTTATTATTATTGTTAGAATTAGGATTGCGAAACACAATTTTTAGAAGTTTTATATAATTTGATATCATAAAGAAATTGGTATTTAAGAAAAATATATGTACGAATTAGACGAAAAAAAATATTTGCCTTTATTATTTATCATTCCGATTTTGGTTGTGGTATTTCTATTCAATTTATATTGGAAAAGAAAAAAACAACAAGAATTTGGTGATTTAGAAATGGTAAAAAAACTAAGCCCTGAAAGTTCCGGATTTAAAACCGGGCTTAAATTTGTTGTTTTAACACTTGCTTTCGCCTGTTTGGTTATCGGTTTGGTTAATCCAAAAATCGGAACAAAATCGGAGACTGTAAAACGGGAAGGAATTGACATTGTATTTGCTGTTGACGTTTCAAAAAGTATGCTTTGCGAAGATGTTGCTCCAAGTAGATTGGAAAAAAGTAAGCAAATTGTATCGCAAATCATCAATCAATTAGTGGGCGATAGAATTGGAATTGTAGCCTACGCTGGTAGCGCATTTCCGGTTTTACCAATTACAACTGATTATGGTGTTGCGAAAATGTTTTTACAAAGTATGAATCCTTCAATGGTTTCTTCACAAGGAACGTCATTGGATGAAGCCATAAAATTATCTTCAACTTATTTTGATGATGATAAGAAAACGAGCAAATTATTAATTCTAATTTCTGATGGTGAAGACCATTCTGAAGGCGCTATTGATGCTGCTGAAGAAGCGAGTAAATTAGGATTAAAGATCATTTCAATTGGTGTTGGAACTCCAAAAGGCGGTCCAATTCCATTAAAAGAAAATGGCAGAGTTTTGAGTTTTAAAAGGGACCAAAACAATGAAGTTGTAGTTACAAAATTGAATGAAGAAAGCTTGAAAGTGATTTCAAAAAACACCAAAGGCGGTTATATTAATGGAAATAACACCAAAGAGGTTTTGGAATATATTAAAAAGGCATTGGATAATATTGAAAAAAACGAGTTTGAAGCTCAGCAATTCACCGATTACAATTCGCAATTCCAATGGTTTTTAGTAATGGCATTTTTTCTATTGTTTTTAGATGTTTTCTTTTTGGAGAAAAAAACAGAATGGTTGAAAAAGTTGAATTTATTTAATGAAAAAGCATAATGAAGAAATTAATATTATATAGTTTTATCTTGTTTTCTTTTGCAATTTTCGCTCAAGAAAAGGATTTTCATTTGCCTAAAGCCAATGATGAATTTGCTGATAAAAAATATGCTGATGCTGAAGCTGAATATCGAATTTCACTTTCTAATAATCCTAAAAAATCCATTTCGGCATATAATTTAGGAAATGCTATTTACAAACAAAACAATAACACAGAAGCCTTATTCTCTTATGAAAATGCTATAAAAAATGCTACTGTAAGACCAGAAAAGCACCAAGCATTTCATAATTCAGGGAATATTTACATGAAAGAAAAAAATTATTCTGCAGCTGTTGAAGCCTATAAAAACGCCTTGCGAAATAATCCAAATGATGAAGAAACGAGGTATAATTTTGCTTTAGCAAAAAAAATGCTGAAGAACAATCCTCCGAAAAAAGACGATAAAAAAGACAAGAAGGATAAGAAAAAGGACGACAAGAAAAAAGACGATAAAAAAGACAAAAAAGACGAGAAGAAGGACGACAAGAAAAAAGACGAGAAGAAAAACGGAGATCAAAAAGATAAAAACGATCAAAAAAACAATCCCGACGGGCAGCCAAAACCTAAACCTGGAGGAATCCAAAAAGAACGCGTTCAAAATTTATTAGACGCTGTAAATAATGAAGAAAAGAAAATTCAAGATAAAGTAAATGCCAAAAAAGTGAAGGGCAAACCAATTCAAACGGAGAAAGATTGGTAATAATTGGTTTAGGTGTTTATTCGTTTATTTGTTTAACGGTAACATAAATTAAACAAAAAACAATTAAACGATTAACCGATTAAAAAAAATAAACATTTCAAAGATTAAACGATTAAACAAGTAATGAAAAGATATATAATTCTATTATTCTTAAGTTTTCAAGCGATGATAGCTCAAGTGCAATTTGAGGCTAAAGTCAGCAAACAAACTCTTGGATTAAACGAAAGACTTCGTATAGATTTCACGATGAATGACGACGGTGATAACTTTACCCCTCCCAATTTTGAAGGGTTTAAAATTGTTGCTGGTCCAAGCCAACAAGTGAGTCAATCCTGGATAAATGGTAGAAGTTCGTTCAATAAAACGTATTCCTATTTCTTATTGCCTATGCAAAAAGGAACGCTAGTAATTCGTCAAGCGTCTATTGAAATTAGAGGTCAGATTTATAAAACATCGCCAATAAAAATCAATGTTACTGCAGCGGTAGAACAACCTAGAGATCCAAATGACACGCAAGTAACTGCCGACCAATCGTTGCATTTAGTAGCCGAAATTTCAAAAACAAATCCGTATTTAAATGAGCCAATTACCGTAGTTTATAAAATCTATTTTAGCTATAATATTGGAATTACCAATTGGAGAGAATTGGACAAACCAAAGTACAACGATTTTTGGAGTCAGAATATTGATATCAAACAATTAGTGGCTGAAGAAGGCAGATACAACGGTGAAAAATACCGATTTGTAACCCTTCGTAAAACAGTTTTATATCCTCAAAAATCAGGTAAACTAGTAATCGAACCGCTTTCATTAGATGTTGATGTACAATTGCCTTCGAATCGTCGTAATATATTTGGTCAGGTTCTTTTGGTTGAAGATCACAAAAGAGTTTCAGCTGGGGCAAAAACAATTAACGTAAAAGCACTTCCTGAAGCAGGAAAACCGGCAGATTTTTCTGGAGCCGTTGGTCGATTTGCCTTTAAAGTAACTCCTTCAAAAACAAATATTAAATCAGGAGAAAGTCTGGATTTAGATGTCAGTGTTTCAGGAACAGGAAACTTAAAATTATTTACTTTACCAAAACCAATTGTCCCAACAGCATTGGAAATGTACGACCCAGTTCATAGCGAACAAGTTTCTACGCCACTTTCAGGAATGACAGGTAAAATTTCTGATAAATACGCAATTATCCCACAATACAAAGGGAAATACCCAATAAAACCGATGACTTTTACCTATTTTGATTTGGGTTCTCAAAGTTATAAAACGGTTACTTCTCCTGAAATAATGATCAATGTTTTGGAAGGTCCAAATGCAGGTGATAATTCAGTTGCGGCAACATCCGACACAAAAAAGGCGGCAGTATTAAGTTCAGCGCAGTTTAAATTTATCAAACTCAAAACAGATTTGATTTCTATGAAACAAAGTGATTTTTACGGATCGACATTGTTTTACTTGTTAACGCTATTGCCATTTTTATGTATTCCAATTATTGTTATTTTCAAGAAGAAAAAAGCAGCAATTGATGGCGATATTGCCGGTAACAAAATTAAATTATCAAACAAACTCGCTAAGAAATATTTATCAGAAGCTCAAAAAGAAATTGGAAACAAAGAGCCGTTTTACATTGCTTTGGAAAAGGCGATGCACAATTTCTTAAAAGCCAAAATCGATATAGAAACTTCTGAAATGAGTAAGGAAAAAATCAGTGAAATTTTATTGGAAAGAAAAGCCAATCCTGAGTCAATATCGGCATTTATTAATCTGACGGAAAACTGTGAATTTGCAAGATATGCGCCTTCAACAAGCACTGCAATTCAACAAGATTATGATAAAGCAGTGGCGATTATTTCAGAATTAGAAAAGCAAATTGTTTAAAATTTAACCACAAAAGGCACAAAGATTTTTTAAAAAAACTAGACACGAATTACACTAATTGGCACTAATTTTAAATAAAAAAAAGAAGTTAGAATAGCAGTTAAAAAACACAAAATGAAGAATTTAATTTATATATTTTTACTTACAACTCAAGTTTTCTTTGCTCAAAAAGGCTTTGAAAATGGGAATGCGTTGTATCAAAAAGGGAAATACCAAGAAGCAATTAAAGCTTACGAAACTGAATTGTCTTCAAATAAACAATCGGCGGAATTGTATTTTAACATTGGGAATTGCTACTATAAACTGAATAAAGTAGCTCCTTCGATTTACAATTACGAAAAGGCATTATTGCTAAATCCTGACGATGTTGAAATTCAAAACAACCTAAAATTTGCGCAAAAACTCCAAATTGACGATATAAAAACAGTTGAAAAAGTGGGTTTCAATAAAGTAATTCAGGATTTCACTAACACCTTTCATTACAATACTTGGGGTGGAATAACCGTTGGATTAGCAATTTTATTTTTGTTGTTTTTTGTTGGTTATTATTTCTCACAAATCACCGTTTCAAAAAGATTGTTTTTCCTGGGAATGTTTGTTGTAATGTTACTTTTATTAGTTAGTGTTTCTTCCGCTATTTTTGAAAAAAATCAATTCAATAACGACCAACCTGCCATTGTATTTTCAGAAGTGGTATCGGTGAAAAGCGAGCCTAAAGTTGGCGCTGCGGATGCTTTTATGTTACACGAAGGAACCAAGGTTTATATTTTAGAAACTTTAGACAATTGGAACAAAATTCAACTTACAGATGGTAACGAAGGTTGGATTGAAAACAGCGCAATAAAGAGATTAAAGTAAGGTTTATTTTATAGATTTCACTTTAATTTCCTTGTACCATTCTTCAATTGAAGGGTAAATTATTTCGGCTGTTTTCTTTATCGGATTGAAAAAATAGGAATTATCAATGGTTGATTTAGCTGCAAAAGTGTAATCAAAATTAATTTTTTGAAATAAGCTCAAAAGTACACTCAGCATTAATATCATTTTTAAAAGTCCAAAAACACTTCCCATTACTTTATTTACAATTCCCAAGCTAGCTAAATTTGCCATTTTGGTAAGAAATTTTGCCAGAAACGAAATTCCAATGACTACCAAAATAAAAGTGATAATAAAAGCGACAATTTGAACTGTTTTAGGATTCCAAGAAACATGACTTGCTACAATCGACTTCATTAAATACGAGAATTTAATTGCAACATAAATTCCAAGTAATAGCGAAACAAAAGAGGCCAATTCAATGAAAAAACCATTCCAAAAACCACGAACAAATCCGTAAATTAATAATCCGCCGAGAAAAATATCTAAATAACTCATGTAAAAAGAATAAAGAACAAAGATAAAAGAATTATCCATTCCCGATTGTGCAATGTCAAATTCCAACTTACTATCTTTGTCGAAATAATTTTGATTGGATAAAAGTATTTCGCCTATTTTGAAATCTTAAGTCTAAAATCTAAAATCCTAAATTAAATGTCAAGAGATATACAACTCAAAGAGCGCTGGGAAAATTTGGTGTCCCTCCTTTCAGATCAATTTTCACAAGGTGAAGATTTAGATTTGGATGCCATAATTTATTTAATCGGGGTTCAAGAGCTGGGAAAAATTCATCAATCTTATAAAAAAGACGAGAAATTAAACCTGATGCACATCGCAATTTGCCGATTACTAGAGCCTTACGGTTACTATGAATTTGATTATGTAGATACTGACGGTTGGCCACATTATACCGTAAAAGAAGAATTGCCCCCGCTAAAAGCAGGTGAACAATCTGTATTGATGAAAGAAGCGATTGTGAATTATTTTTTAGAAAAAGAATTTATTGATTGATTTTCAATTGTAAGCACGGCGCAATCTCTAAATTCAAAGCGAAAACTTTAAACTTTAAACCTTAAACTTGAAACAAATTTCTTAAATTTGCACTTCAACTATTGAACGGAAATGACAGATAAGATCAAAGAATATATTGGCGAAGCACAAGCTTTTCAAACCCAAGACGCAGCCGAATTAGAAGCTTTTCGCATCAAATTCTTAGGTAAAAAAGGACTTTTAAACGACTTTTTTTCTGAGTTTAAATTGGTGCCAAACGATCAGAAAAAAGAGTTTGGTCAAGTAATCAATTTGCTTAAAACTACCGCCGAAGAAAAGATAAAATCAATTCAAGAAGCATTAGAAAGTAAGGTTGAAATTAAAGGTGTTTATGGCGATTTAACTCGTCCTGCCGAACCTTTAGTTATTGGCTCTCGTCACCCTATTTCAATAGTGAAAAATCAAATTATCGATATCTTTTCTACCATCGGATTTAACGTTTCCGAAGGGCCAGAAATTGAAGACGATTGGCATAATTTTACTGCTTTGAACTTGCCAGAATACCATCCGGCTCGTGACATGCAAGACACCTTTTTTATTCAAACCAATCCTGATATTTTATTGCGAACACACACCTCATCAGTGCAAGTTCGTTACATGGAAAACAATAAACCGCCAATTAGAACGATTTCTCCAGGTAGAGTTTTTAGAAATGAAGCTGTTTCATCGCGTTCCCACTGTATTTTTCACCAAGTGGAAGGTTTGTATATTGACAAAGACGTTTCGTTTGCCGATTTAAAACAAACGCTATTGTATTTTACCAAAGAAATGTTCGGAAAATCTAAAATCCGTTTGCGCCCGTCTTATTTTCCATTTACAGAACCAAGTGCCGAAATTGATATTTATTGGGGCTTGAAAACTGAAACCGATTACCGAATTACAAAAGGAACGGGTTGGTTAGAAATTGGAGGTTGCGGAATGGTAGATCCAAATGTTCTAAAAAATTGTGGAATCGACACCAATGAATACAATGGTTTTGCTTTTGGAATGGGAGTAGAAAGAATCGCAATGTTGCTTTACCAAATTGGCGATATCAGAATGTTCTACGAAAATGACGTTCGTTTCTTGGAGCAATTTAAGGCGTCAATTTAATTTTTTTGAAGCTATTTCCAGCTATCCGTTACAATCTTTTTAAAACCTAAAAAGGTTTAATAAAGGATTTCCACTGCTATCTGGGCTATAACATTTGATTTTATAACACAAATTCGATAAATAATAAATCACGGAATGAAATAAGAGATTGCTTCAATCCTCGCAATGACATGAAAAAAGACATTACAATTCCCGAAGTAGAAAATGTATTTGTTGCAGCCGTACAAGAATGGAGCGACGATTTTATGGAAAAAGTGTGGTTTATTTATTTAGTAAACGACAGCGACTTTAACCTTGATAGTGTTATGGTGGTTTCAAAAGCCTTTGGAACTATTGATGGTGAAATGAAAAAAACCTCATTATTGCGTCACGCATTTGTGGAAATTCCTGCTGTTTCAGTAGTTAAAGTCGAAATGCTAGAAAAAAGTGTAACCACCCTCAATAACGAATTTATGGTTACTTTTTTCATTGGAAATACCCTTTACGATAAAAAATTCACCTTCAACGCCAATTCCATTTCTGAAAATAATGTAGAAGAAGTGCCTATTTTATTTGTAGATGGCGTAATTGTAAGGTAAATTAATTTAAGTATTTGGTGTTTTTCCTAATTTAATCTAATTTTTCTGTAAGCTTTTTGAAAACTTTTTTAGCGTCTTTACCTTCGTATAATATTTCGTATACTGCATCAATAATTGGCGTTTTAGCTCTATAAGATTGGTTTAATTGCCAAGCACTTTTTGTTGCATAATACCCTTCAGAAACCATGCTCATTTCCATCATTGCTGATTTTACGGTATAGCCCTTCCCTATCATATTTCCGAACATTCTGTTTCTAGAAAATACTGAATATCCTGTTACTAATAAATCTCCTAAATAAGCAGAATCATTAATGTTTCTTTTCATTTTGTGGACTTTACGAATGAATTTCTTCATTTCGCGAATCCCATTACTCATTAAAACCGATTGGAAATTATCGCCATAACCTAAACCATGTGCCATTCCAGCGGCAATTGCATAAATATTTTTTAGCATTGCTGCATATTCAGTTCCAATAATATCATCACTGATTTTAGTTTTGATATAATCGCTACTTAGATATTTAGCTACGACTTTGGCTTTTTTAGAATCGCCACAAGCAATTGTTAAATAGGATAATCGTTCAAGGGCAACTTCCTCTGCGTGACAAGGCCCAGTAATTACGCCAATATTATCAAATGGAATATCGTAGGTTTTATTGAAATGTTCCCCCACAATTAAGCTTGATTCGGGAACAATTCCTTTAATAGCTGAAAATATTATTTTGTCTTCTAAGCTTTCCGTTAAATTTTTTAATTCGTCATTTAAAAAGGCGGAAGGAATTGCAAAAATGATATAATCCGCATCAGCAACGGCTTCATTTATATCGCTTGTTAAGCGTAATTTTTCAATGTGAAATTCTACGGAACTTAAATAGTTTGGGTTGTGAAAATGCGTTTTTATATGTTCAATTGCATCTTCATTTCTCATGTACCAAGCTATTTCTGGCAAGTTCACACACAGCATTTTTGCTATTGCGGTTGCCCAGCTTCCTCCTCCTATTACTGCAAATTTTGGTTGATCTGTCATTTTTTATTTTTTTAGCCCCGACAGAAGCGGTATCCTGTTTTGGCGGTCCCGAAATTTCGGGACGACAAAACAGATATAGCGAATGGCGGGAATAGCTTCTAAAAATTATGCTCCAAAAGTACTGAAATTTGATTAAATATAGTCAAAATATGATTTGCTGGAAATTCTAAATTTATTACTTAAAAATTAATTTAACGTATAATTATGATATTCAATACAATAGCGAGAAATATTTTGCGTTATAAATATATAAATCAAGTGTGCAGTTGATTCATAATGTTTAAATTAGTTAAAATTATTGGTTGTTTTTTTAAATAAAAAGGCGTTCTAAATGTAAATTAAGAACGCCTTTTTTATTGGTATAAATATTATATTAATAACTCATTTCCAAAATTTTACGGACTTTTTCAATGGTGATATTTTGTTTTTCACCTAAACCTACCCATCCTCTTTCTTGAAAACGATTTGCGATAAAGTCGGCAGTTGAATTGTAGTTGTCTGTGCATTCTGACAATTTGGTTTTCATGCCCATTGTGTGAAAAAATTCGGTTGTTTTATCGATTGCTTTTGTTGCAATTTCATCATCTGAACCGGTTAAACCAAATATTCTTTTCCCGTATTGTGCTAATTTTTGTTTTTTGGTTTCGAACATCACTTTGTACAAATTTGGAGCAATAATTGCTAATGTTCGCGCGTGATCAATTTGGTATAAAGCGGTCAATTCGTGTCCAATCATGTGTGTCGCCCAATCGGAAGGAACTCCTTTTTGAATCAATCCGTTTAGCGCCATCGTGCAACACCACATATAGTTGGAAGCCAAGGCATAATCTGAAGGATTTTGAACCACTTTAGGACCAATTTCAATTAGCGTTTGTAAAATTCCTTCTGCAATTCGGTCTTGTAAATAACCGTCATGTGGATAGGTTAAATATTGTTCCATAACGTGTGTAAACGCATCGATAATTCCGTTTTGGATTTGTCTTTCTGGCAATGATGTGATTACAGTTGGATCGCAAATTGAGAATTTTGGGAACAAGGCGCTGCCTCCAAAAGCCAACTTTTCTTGGGTTGCATTTATAGTTACAACCGAGCCCGAATTCATTTCGCTTCCTGTTGCTGGCAAGGTTAAAACGGTTCCAAATGGAATTACTTTTGAGCCTTCTTTTATCAAGATTCTCTTTTTTAAGATTTCCATAGGATCACCTTCGTAATAAGTGGCGCCTGAAATAAATTTTACGCCATCAATTACCGATCCGCCTCCAACAGCTAAAATGAAATCGATTTTTTTTTCTTTTACAACATCAATTGCTTTCATTAAAGTTTCAAAATGCGGATTGGGTTCGATTCCACCAAATTCAACAATTTCAAAACCGCTTAAAGCTGATTTAACTTGGTCGTAAACGCCATTTTTAAAAATGCTCCCGCCGCCATAAGCCAATAATATTTTGGCATTTTTAGGAACTAATGATCCTAATTTTTCGATTTGCCCTTTTCCAAAAACTAAATTGGTAGGGTTGTATAATTCAAAGTTTTGCATGGTCTAATTTTTTATACAAATTTAAACTAAGATGAGTGATAGACTTGAAAATTTATGTTAAAGATTTATTTAATCGAATTAAAATTCAGGAATTAAAATTCCGTAAAAAAAAGTATCTTTAACACTCAAAAATAAAGCTATGTCTTTTTCAAATATTAAAATACTGCATATCGATAGCAATCATCCTATTTTGTGGGGACAATTGCAGGAATTAGGGTTTACTAATCATGAAGATTTTACCTCATCGAAAGAAGAAATTGAAGAAAAAATTCAGGAATATCATGGAATTGTAATTCGTAGCAGATTTAAAATTGACCAAACTTTTATTGATAAGGCTACCAATTTAAAATTCATAGCTAGAGTTGGTGCTGGTTTGGAAAGCATCGATTGTGACTATGCGATTTCAAAAAATATTACATTAATTGCTGCTCCTGAAGGAAATAAAAACGCTGTTGGTGAGCATTCGCTGGGAATGTTATTGTCACTTTTAAACAACCTCAATCAGGCCGATTTAGAAATTAAAAAGGGTCGTTGGAATCGGGAAGAAAATCGAGGTTATGAATTGGATGGAAAAACAGTTGGGATAATTGGTTATGGCAATATGGGGAAATCTTTTGCAAAGAAACTTCGCGGTTTTGAGGTAGAAGTTCTTTTTTATGACATTCTTGAAAATGTGGGTGATGCTAATGCCAAACCTGTTTCTTTAACAGAATTACAAGAAAAATCGGATGTAATAAGTTTGCACACGCCTTGGAATTCCTCCACCGATAAAATGATCAATTCTACGTTTATCAACTCTTGTGTAAAACCATTTTGGTTTATCAATACGGCTAGGGGAAATTCAGTGGTGACCGATGATTTAGTGCAAGGATTGCAATCGGGAAAAGTCCTAGGAGCTGCTTTGGACGTTTTGGAATATGAAAAATTATCATTCGAAAACTTGTTTTTAGACACAGAAAAACCTGCGGCATTTAACTATTTGCTTGAAGCAAAAAATGTTCTTTTAACACCTCACATTGCGGGATGGACCTTTGAAAGTCATGAAAAATTAGCGCTAGTTATCGTTGACAAAATCAAATCGGTATTTGATCTAGAGAAAATAAAATAGAACTTTGGGAACCAATTGATAAAGTATTCCTATAAATTAATATATTAGCAATCTAATAACTAAATTAAAATTAAAACTATGGAATCACAAAAAGTAGACTTATTTATGATTAGCAATGCTAAGTATTTTGAAAGCTATCATTTATCAGCTGTAAGAGAAAAATTAAACTCATTAGAAGATGAAAAATGGCCATTAGTTTTAGAAATGCAATTTAAAAATCCTGACACAATGATGATTGTTTCTTTATCTGCAGGACAGTTAGGAATTGACAGATTCATGCTTGGAGATACTGGAATGGGTGTTTTAAAACTGATAACTTGTGGTGGTTTTGGAATATGGGCGATTGTAGATTGGTTTACAATTATGAGTGCGGCACGTGAGAAAAATATGCAAATTTTCCAAAACGCATTATACTAAAAATGACTAAAAACAAGTTATATCTAATTGTATTAATAGCTTGTTTTTCAGGATATCTCTATTTAATATTTACTAACAATTATTCTGAAAACGGACAAATATCCGTTTGCATGATTAAAAATGCGACCGGTTATGCTTGTCCGTCTTGCGGAACAACTCGTGCGGTTCAAGCACTTTACAAAGGTGATTTGATAAGTTCGGTAGCATTTAATCCTTTCGGGTTACTTGTGAGTTTCGCGATGTTGGTTTTGCCTTTTTGGGTTGTCTTTGATTTAGTAACCAAAAGACAAACGTTTTATGAGGCTTACTATAAAATGGAGACTGTTTTAAAACAAAAAAAAGTAGCTATTCCTTTAATTATTCTAGTTGTTCTCAACTGGATTTGGAACATTTATAAAGAATTATGACACAAGAAACGACTTTTAGTTACAATCCCACAGAGCACGAAAGAGAAAAAGCTTCCAATAGTTATTTAATGTCTTTAGTCGCTGTAATTGCTGGGTTGCCATTGCCAATTATTAATTTGTTGGCCACTTTATTTTTCTATATTGGAAACCGAAAAAGCACCTACTTTGTGAGATGGCATTGCATTCAGGCCTTGCTTTCGCAATTGGTTCTGCTATTCGCAAATAGTTATAGCTTTTGGTGGACCGTTTCCATACTTTTTACCGATGAAAAAGCCACAAACAACTATTTTGCCTATTTGTTTACAGTGATTGTTTTTAATGTTTTGGAAATTATTTCAACTATTTATTGTGCTGTTCAAACAAGAAAAGGGAAGCATGTTCAAGTTTTCTTTTTTGGAAATGTTACTAATTTAATCTGTAGATCGTAATGGTAAAGAAAATTATACTTCCGGGACTTATTATTCTAATCACTTTTTTTGGGTTATTTTATGGTTTATCTCAAATTGATTGGGTTACTGAATTTAATGTAAAACAAATTCGAAGTTCATCAGAAAATAAAATTGGAGAGCTAATTTGGGATGAAATTTCATCAACAGAACAAGTTAATACCAATGATTCTATTAGTAAAACATTGGATAAATTACTAGAGCCAATTTGTAAAAACAACAATATAGAAAGAGATTCTTTGAAGATTCATATTGTAGAAAAAGACGATATAAATGCGTTTGCACTTCCAAATAATCACTTAGTAGTTTACACTGGATTAATCACTGAATGTAAAAACCAAGAAGCTTTACAAGGGGTTTTAGGTCATGAAATTGCGCATATTACCAATAATCATGTCATGAAAAAGTTGTCGAAAGAAATTGGTTTGTCTGTAATGCTTTCAGCAAGTACTGGAGGAAAAGGTAGCGCTGTAGTTAAAGAAATTTTGAAATCGCTTTCTTCATCTGCTTATGACCGTACTTTAGAAAAAGAAGCCGACATGACAAGTGTAGATTATTTGCTTAACGCCAATATTAACCCGGAACCATTTGCCGATTTCATGTTTGAATTATCGCAACAAAATGACTCTTCCGATAGTTTGTATTGGATTTCTTCACACCCTGAATCAGAAGAACGTGCTAAATATATTTTGGATTATTTGAAAGATAAAAAGTATAAAAAGCAAAACACCATTTCAAAAACAGATTGGGCAAACTATAAGAAGTTAATCAAAGAAAAAACGAATTAATTCTAATAAAAAAAGCGACTTAACGGTCGCTTTTTTTATAATTATAAATCTCCTTTTTCGGATAATTTTCGTTCTAATTCCGCTTGAAACTCTTCCATAACGGGCTTAACAGTGCTGTCCGGAATGTCAGAAATTCTGATGTACATCAATCCATCAACCGCATCGTTAAATAATGGATCGACGTTAAAGGCAACCACACGGGCGTTTTGCTTGATGTATTTTTTAATCAAAACAGGAAGTCTTAAAGTTCCCGGTTCTAATTCGTCAATAATTTTATCAAACTTATTTAAATCGGATTCCGCTTCATTGAAAACAAAATCTTTATCGGCATCTTTAAGTTTAACTTTGAATGCTTTTTTAGGGTGAATGTATTGCGCAATATAAGGATCATAGAAATTAGATTTCATGAATTCTATCATAAGTGATTTTGAAAATTCTGAAAATTGGTTACTAATACTAACTCCTCCAAGCAAAAATTTATGCTCTGGGAATCGCAATGTAGTATGGATAATTCCTTTCCAAAGTAGGAAAAGCGGCATCGGTTTTTGTTGGTATTCTCTAACAATAAAGGCGCGTCCCATTTCGATAGATTTAGACATCATATCGTGTAATTCAGGTTCAAAACGGAAAAGCTCATTTAAATAAAAACCATCCATTCCATATTTTGGATAAATTTCAGATCCCAATCCCATTCTATAAGCCCCAGCTACTTTTTTAGCATCATCGTCCCACAAAAACATGTGATGGTAATATTTATCAAATTTGTCAATATCGGTGGATTCATTTGTTCCTTCACCTACTTCTCGAAAAGTAATTTCGCGTAAACGACCTAATTCATGCAAAACATTTGGAATTTTATCGGCTTGCGCAAAAAACACCTCGTAATTTTTGCTTTGCAGCAAACGGCAATCTGCTTCTCTTAATGCGTTAACTTCTTGAATCATGTTTTCAACCGAAGCGCCAGTAACTATAGCTTTAGGGCCTTTTTTAGGAAGTTTGATTTTTGGGGTAGGTAAAAATGGCTTGTCTTTTACAAATGCTTTTGAAAGCATGTAGGTTTTTTTGCGTAAAAAGTTAGAATATTCCTCGATGGTTTCATATTCATTTTGCTCGTTTACGGAAATAGGTTTCCCAATTCGAACTTTAATAACTCTATCTTTTTGAGAAAATACTTCCGAAGGTAATTTAGCGGTGCGCAGCGTGTCGCCAATTTTTGATAAAAAGTAAAATAGTTGGCTGTTTTTAGCGTGGAAATAAATTGGCACTACCGGAACTTGGGCTTTTCTAATTACTTTAATAGCTCCCACTTCCCATGGTTTATCAACTACTAATTTCCCGTCTTTATAGGTTGAAACTTCCCCAGCAGGAAACATTCCTAGCGGTTTCCCTTCTTTTAAATGAATCAATGTTTCCTTAATTCCAATAACACTCGACTTCGCGTCTTTGTGATTTTCAAATGGATTAACTGGCATTATGTATTTTTTCAAAGGGGCAATTCGATGCAAAAGAAAATTGGCTATAATTTTGAAATTTGGTTCTCTTTCAAGCATTAATTTCAAAAGTAAAACTCCGTCAATTCCTCCTAAAGGGTGATTTGAAATGGTAATGTAGGCGCCGTCTTTTGGTAAACGTTTAAAATCTTCTTCTGGGATTTCAAATTTAATTTCTAAATCATCTAAAATGGCATTTAAAAACGCAACATCTTCTAAATGCTTATTTTTATCGTAGAACTTGTTTAGCGTTGATATTTTTAAAACTTTCATCAGTAACCATCCTGAAAAAGTTCCTAAAAAACCATACTTATCAGCTTTTATTGCTTTTGCGACTTCTTTAGCGGTAACTAAACCCATTGATTTTTATATTTAAAACCTAAAAACAAAGATAGAAAAAAAGTTATGTAACCAATGAAATTTTGAGTCCAATTTCTTTAAATTTTCTGCAATAATCGTTAAGTTTTTTATTACTTTTGGTGATATAAATATTGAATTATAATAATGAGAATCATTTCCTATAATGTGAATGGAATTCGAGCAGCCATTTCTAAAGGTTTTATTGAATGGTTGCAGCACTCTAATCCAGATGTTATTTGCCTTCAGGAGATCAAAGCCACTGAAGATCAAGTTCCCTATTTGGATATTGAAATGGCAGGATATCCCTATCAATATTATTTTCCAGCAACAAAAAAAGGATACAGCGGTGTAGCAATTTTATCAAAAGTTAAACCCAATAACATCGTTTTTGGAACTGGAATTGAACACATGGATTTTGAAGGTAGAAATTTACGCGTCGATTTTGATGGGTTATCGGTGATGAGTTTGTATTTGCCTTCTGGCACAAATATTGATCGATTGAGTCATAAATTCATGTTCATGGATGATTTTCAAAATTACATTAATGAACTAAAAAAGGAAATTCCAAACTTGGTGATTTGTGGTGATTATAACATTTGCCATAAGGCGATAGATATTCATGATCCAATTAGAAACGCCAATGTCTCGGGATTTTTACCACAGGAAAGAGAATGGCTTGATCAGTTTATGAAAAATGGATTTATTGATAGTTTCCGTTTTTTCAATGACCAACCCGATAATTATAGTTGGTGGAGTTACAGAGCCGGCGCTCGTGGAAATAACAAAGGCTGGAGAATTGACTATTGCCTTGTGAGCGAAACATTAAAAGATAAGTTAAAAAGGGCCTTTATTTTGCCAGATGCAAAACATTCTGACCATTGTCCCGTTGTAGTAGAAATAGAATAATTTAACCCTCGTAATACTAAATTAAAATGATAAAAAAAATTTCAATAGGATTAGTGCTGATTGCTTTATCAAGCTCTTGCGTTTCGAAAAAAGTTTTTAATGAGTTAGAAACTAAATTTGCCGATTTAAAGAAAGAAAACAGAAAAACTCAAGACTTATATGATAGCATTTCGAAAGCTAAAAGTCAGCTTGACATCGATTATTCTTCACTAAAAAAGGACTATGAAAAAACTAAAGCCGAAAGAGATAAACTAGCAATTGATTTTGCTGCAGCAGATAAAAATCTGAAAACGTTACAGGCTTCTTACACGGCATTAGAAAAAAATAGCGATGAATCTTTAAAGGAAAACATGGCTAAAAACAGAGAGTTATTAGCGCAATTAGAAGCTAAAGAAAAAGCGCTTGCAGCTGAAAAAGAAAGGCTAAATAAACTAAGTGCTGACTTGAAAAAAGGTACTGATCGTGTGAATGAATTAGAGAGTATCATGGCGGCTAAAGAAGCAGCAATGAAGAAACTAAAAGACGCACTTTCAAAATCTTTAAAAGCATTTGAAGGAAAAGGATTAACAGTAAATCAAAGAGATGGGAAAGTTTATGTTTCTATGGAAAACAAATTACTTTTCGAATCTGGAAGTTGGGCAGTAGGTCCAGAAGGAAAAAAAGCGGTAGTCTTAGTAGCTTCAGTTTTAGCTCAAAATCCTGATATTTCAGTGTTAATTGAAGGACACACCGACAACGATAAATTTGCTGGTGCTGTTGGACAAATTGAAAACAACTGGGATCTTTCTACCAAAAGAGCAACAGCAATTGTAAATATCTTATCTGAAAATAAAGGCGTTAAAAAAGACAATCTTACTGCGGCTGGAAGAGGAGAATTTGCTCCATTAATGAGTAATGATACGCCTGAAGGAAAAGCAAAAAATAGAAGAATTGAAATTATTTTGACACCAAAGTTAGATGAAATATCTAAAATGTTGAACGAATTGTAAAAAGGTTCAAAGTAAAAAAGGTTCAAAGGTTCAGAGTTTCACTTTGAACCTTTTTTATGAAAACCAATCCAAAAAATAGTCAATAGACAAAATGAAATACAGTAATTTACCAAATACAACTACCAAAATAAGTAAAATTGCACTTGGAACCATGACTTTCGGGCAACAAAACACCGAAGCTGAAGGTCATGCGCAAATGGATTGTGCACTAGAAAATGGTGTTAATTTATTTGATACTGCAGAGATGTATTCTGTACCCGCAAAAAAAGAAACCTACGGAAGTACCGAAAAAATAATTGGAACTTGGTTTAAAAAAACTGGTAATCGTGAGAAGGTAATTCTTGCAACAAAAATCGCAGGACCCAATAGAAACCTGAATTACATGCGGGAAGAAAATGACTTTTCACCTGAAAGTCTGACTTATGCTTTGGATCAAAGTTTGAAAAGACTACAAACAGATTATATCGATTTATACCAATTGCATTGGCCAGAAAGAAAATCGAATATGTTTGGAGTGTTAGGATTTAAAGTTCAAGAAGATCCTTGGGAAGATAATTTCCAATCGGTTTTAGAATGTTTACAAGGGTTTATCCGTCAAGGAAAAATTAGAAATATTGGTGTTTCAAATGAAACTCCATGGGGATTAATGCGTTTTCTTGAAGAAAGTAAGAAACACAATTTGCCAAAAATGGCAACTATTCAAAATCCATATTCATTAGTAAATAGAAGCTTTGAAGTAGGAATTTCAGAAGTTTGCCATCGAGAAAATGTTGGCCTTCTAGCCTATTCTCCATTGGCTTTTGGAGTATTATCAGGAAAATTTCTAAACGGCGCAAACCCTCCAAATGCGAGAATCAACTTATTCCCACAATTTGCTCGCTACAATAGTGAAAATACTAGAGAAGCAACTAGAAGATACAATGAAATTGCGAACGATTTTGGACTTACATTAACCGAATTGTCGTTGGCATTTGTAACACAACAACCGTTTTTGTCAAGTACCATTATTGGGGCTACAACAATGGAACAATTAAAAGAAAACATCAATACTATTAAGGTCACTTTGAATGAAAATGTATTGGAGGAAATAGAAAAAATTCACAATATTTTTCCAAACCCAGCGCCATAATCTATTTGAAAATGAAAACAATAACTCCCCTTTTTTTACTAATTTTCATCTTGAATTTATTTTCTTGTAAAGCATCAAAAGAAACCTTTTATGCTTCACCGCCTCAAGAAATAAAATCAATAACATTTGAAAATTGGACTGCTGGGAGAATGGAAAGTGGTAGCGGAACGGTATTTATTATTGAATTAGAAAAACCGCTTCAAAGCAACATCCAACTAGAAAAAATATATTACAAAAACCTGGAAACTGAATTAACAAAGGTAAACGAAACTACATTTAGAGCTAATTTTCATTATAACGCCATTTATCAAAAACACGAAAACTCAGCCATTGGAACAAAAGAATTTCATTTAAAAGAGAATGAAGCCGTTATAGAATATCAAAAAAACAATAAAAAATATTGGCATAAATGCACCCAAATAAAAGAAATTACTCCAATACTATTTCCCTAGAAAATGTGCTAAAAATTACTTATTTTTGTTAATTACAAATCACAATCAGCAATTTTGAGTTTATATAAAAACCTTTTCAAACAAACTGCAATTTACGGACTCGCAACAGTATTGCCGCGTATGTTCAGTTTTTTATTAGTGCCATTATATACCGATTTGCTCCCCAAAGCTGCCTATGGAAAAGTAACCATCGTATTTGCATGGATGATTTTCTTTAATGTGATTTTGGCCTACGGAATGGAAACCGCTTTTTTCCGATTCTACAACAACGAACCCAATAAAAAAGCCGTAATAGAAACAACCACCGTTTCCATATTTTGGTCAACGTTATTATTCCTTTGTTCGGCTTTATTATTGAAAAATCACCTCGCCGATTGGTCTGGAATCGACGTGCAATATATCATTTATACCATTTGGATTCTCGTTTTAGACGCTTTGGTAATTGTGCCGTTTTCCAAACTTCGAGCTTACCAAAGACCCGTAGTTTATGCAATTGTTAAAATAGGAAATGTAGTAGTAAACTTGTCATTAAACGTATTTTTCCTAATCTATTTACCAAAAATCGCTCAAACAAATCCCGACAGTTTCCTGGGTTCTCTGTACACCGAAAACTTTGAAGTGGGTTATATTTTTGTCTCTAATATCATCGCTAGCTTCCTCACATTTATAGCATTATCGCCAAACTATTTTCACGTCAGTTGGGAGTTTGATTTTGCACTTTGGAAACGAATGATGCGCTACGGATTGCCAATTATGGTGGCCGGAATAGCCTTCGCAATCAACGAACAATTTGACAAAATCCTTCTAGGAAAATTACTTCCAGCCAATATTGCCGAAGCTGAAGTTGGGGTTTATTCCGCTTGCTACAAACTCGGTTTGTTCATGGTTTTATTTCGAACCGCCTATACTTTGGGAATTGAACCCTTCTTTTTCAGTCATGCTAAAAATGAAAACGCACCCCAAACCTATGCTACAATAACCAAATATTTCGTCATTTTCGGTTCATTCATTTTACTTAGCGTAATCGTTTTTGCCGACGTTTTAAAATATATTATGCTTCGCGATCCCTCCTATTGGGAAGCCATGAAAGTGGTTCCGCTGATTATTTTAGCCAATTTTTTCCTTGGAATTTATACCAATTTGTCGGTGTGGTACAAGCTAATTGATAAAACTTATATCGGTGCTTATATTTCAATTTTTGGTGCGGCAGTTACCTTAATTTTGAATTTCACATTAATCCCAATTATGGGGTATTATGGGTCGGCAATAGCTACCATTGCGGCCTATGGAAGCATGATGGCGATTTCCTATTTTCTGGGAAATCGATATTATCCTATTCCCTACGACTTCAAAAAAATTAGTGGTTACATGGGGTTATCGATCCTTTTTTCCATTATTTCCTTCTATTATTTCCGTGAAAATTATTTCGTCGGAGTGCCTTTATTGCTAGTATTTATGTATTTTATATATCACAACGAAAAAGAAACTTTAAACAGAATTTTAAAACGTAAAAATAATTAGAAGCTATTTCCCGCTATCCGCTGTATCCACACAAAAAAGTGTGGGATGCCGCTTCTATCGGGGCTAAAAACGCTTGGATTATCAAACCTAATTTTAGATTACAAAATGAAAATAAACATCATTAATAAATCACAACACGAATTACCAAACTACGAAACGATTGCTTCCGCAGGAATGGATTTGCGTGCCAATTTAACTGAATCTATAACGCTAAATCCTTTGGAAAGAACCATCGTAAAAACGGGACTTTTCATTGAATTACCTATTGGTTATGAAGCACAAGTGCGCCCAAGAAGTGGATTGGCAGCCAAAAAAGGAATCACCGTTCTTAATTCCCCTGGAACTGTAGACGCTGATTACCGTGGAGAAATTGGAGTGATTTTAGTAAATTTATCCAGCGAACCTTTCGTTATCGAAAATGGAGAAAGAGTCGCGCAATTAATCATTGCAAAACACGAACGTGCCCAATGGATCGAAGTTCAAGAATTGTCAGAAACGGCAAGAGGTGAAGGCGGGTTTGGAAGGACTGGAGTAAAATAAATTCAAAATTGAAAGATTCAAAAATTGAAAGATTTTCACTAATTTTTTAATCATTGAATAATTAAATCTTATAATAACAAAATATGAAAATAATAGTGCCAATGGCGGGCCGTGGCTCCCGATTAAGACCACACACATTAACAGTTCCAAAACCATTAATCCCAATTGCAGGTAAACCAATCGTTCATCGATTAGTGGAAGATATCGCAGGGGTAATTAATCAAGAAATTGAAGAAATCGCCTTCATTATCCATAAAGATTTTGGAAAACAAGTAGAAGTAGAACTTATTGCAATCGCCGAAAAATTAGGCGCAAAAGGAACTATTTGCTATCAAAATGAAGCTTTAGGAACGGCTCACGCTATTCTATGTGCTAAGGAATCAATGCAAGGGCCAATTGTAGTTGCCTATGCCGACACCCTTTTTAGAGCCGATTTTTCTCTTGATACCTCAGCCGATAGCGTGATTTGGGTAAAACAAGTAGAAGAT
>CANKZE010000012.1 GCA_947488545.1 Bacteroidota bacterium | reverse complement strand
TTGAGCACAACTTCCTACAGTAGCCCATGTGTCAACCATAGTTCCTTCATCTACATAAGCGCCGATATTAACGTAACTTGGCATCAATATCACTCCTTTTGAAATATAAGCCCCATGTCTCGCAACCGCATTTGGAACAACACGAATTCCTTTTTCAGCATAACCTCTTTTCAATGGAATTTTATCATGATATTCGAAGATACCCGCTTCTAAAGTTTCCATTTTTTGGATTGGGAAATACATTACAACTGCTTTTTTTACCCATTCGTTAACTTGCCATTTATCACCAATTGGTTCAGCAACTCTTAAAGTTCCTGCATCTAGCAAATCAATAACTTTTCTAATTGCATCTGTAGTTGTCTCTTCTTTTAACAATTCTCTATTGTTCCAAGCTTGTTCTATAATAGTTTGTAAAGTATCCATTTTAAAATATTTTAGGCAAAGATAACTTTTTTGTTTATTTTCATGAATGTAAAAATTGGATTTTATTCATCAATTTAATATCAACTTTTCAAGTTAATTTACTTTGATTATATTTGTATAAATATAAATAAAATGCCTCGAATTTTAGCGATTGATTACGGACAAAAACGAACAGGAATAGCTGTTACAGACGAAATGCAAATTATTGCTTCTGGATTAACATCCATTCCTTCAGCAACCACAATCGATTTTTTAAAAGATTATTTTGCTAAAGAAAATGTAGAAAAGGTGCTTATTGGTGAACCCAAACAAATGAATGGAGAACCATCTCAAAGTGCTGAAATCATTGAAGCATTTGTAAGAAAATTCAAAAGTTTTTTTCCAGATATGCCTATAGTTCGTGTTGACGAACGATTTACATCAAAAATGGCATTTCAAACCATGATTGATAGTGGTTTGAATAAAAATCAAAGAAAAAATAAAGATTTATTGGATGAAATTTCTGCAACAATAATGCTACAAGATTATTTGAGGTAGCTTACTTAATTGTAAACTAGTTTTATTTCAAACTAATTCATTGAAGAATTTAATTATTATCCTCAAATTTCTTCTACAATCAAATTATTTATAAACTAATTTGGATGGTTTGAATAATTTATACAATAGCGTAATTCATTACAATTAAATAATATTTGTTAATTACCAATTTCAACTTGTATTTTTTGTTATTTTTGCCAACTATTAAAAGTTAAATTATCTGAATTCATTTTTCAGATCCTAAATTATATTTTAAATGATTTTACCAATTGTAGGATATGGAGACCCAGTTTTAAGAAAAGTAGCTGATACTATTTCGCCTGATTACCCAAATTTAAAAGAGACTGTTGCCAACATGTACGATACTATGTACAACGCTTGCGGTGTTGGACTTGCAGCTCCTCAAGTTGGATTGAGTATTCGTTTATTTGTAATTGACACTTCTGCTTTTGGTGACGACGATGAATTAGCAACCGAAGAGCAACTTAAATTGAAAAATTTCAAACGTACTTTTATTAATCCAAAAATGATAAAAGAGGAAGGTGAAATTTGGGGTTTTAATGAAGGATGTCTTAGTATTCCTGATGTTCGTGAAGATGTTTTTAGAAATGAAAGAATCACTTTAGAGTATTGCGATGAAGATTTTGTTGTAAAAACAGAAGTATTCGATGGCTTGATTGCTCGTGTAATCCAACATGAATACGATCATATAGAAGGAATTTTATTCACCGATTTAATTTCATCGTTAAAGAAACAATTGATTAAGAAAAAACTACAAAATATAATGGACGGGAAAGCTCGCCCAGACTACAGAATGAAATTTTGTAATAAAAAAGGGAGATAATAAATTCAAAAATTAGATAAAATAAATTAAAATGACATTAGATAAAATATTAGCAATAGCAGGAAAACCAGGTTTATTCGCATTAAAAATTCAAACTAGAACTGGTTTTGTTGCAGAGTCATTAATTGATGGTAAGAAAATTACTGTAGGTTTAAAAAGTAACGTAAGCTTGCTTTCTGAAATTTCTGTTTATACTTATACAGAAGAAAAACCATTGACTGAAATAATGAGAACTATTGCTATAAAAGAAGATAATGGACCTGCAATTTCTCACAAAGAAGAAAATTCAAAATTAACAGCTTATTTCCTTGAAGTACTTCCTGATTATGATCAAGAACGGGTATATCCATCAGATATTAAAAAAATATTAAACTGGTATAACATGCTTCAAGCTAAAGGGTTAGTTTCTAAAGAAGAACCTAAAATAGAAAATGCCGATGAAGTTTTGGATAAAGTTGTAAAAGAAGTAGCAGCTGAAAAAGCAGATAAACCTGCTAAAAAAGCAAAATCTAAATAATAATATTTACAATTCATTATAAATTTATCCTGTCAAGATATTATCCTGACAGGATTTATTATTTTTACACCAATTACTTTAAGAATCTAACTATTTCAAATGGACAATAGAAAAAACCAACTTCAAGCTTTCGATAGATTATTATCTATAATGGACGATTTACGCGAAAAATGCCCTTGGGATCAAAAGCAAACCTTGCAAAGTTTACGTCATTTAACCATTGAAGAAACCTATGAATTAGGTGATGCTATTCTGGATAATAATCTAAATGAAGTTAAAAAGGAGTTAGGTGATTTATTATTACATATCGTTTTTTATGCCAAAATAGGAAGTGAAACTAACGATTTTGATATTTCCGATGTTTGTAATGAAATTTGTGACAAACTAATTCATCGACATCCACATATTTATAGTGATGTAGTTGTAAAAGATGAAGAAGAAGTCAAACAAAACTGGGAAAAACTAAAATTGAAAGAAGGAAAAAAGTCAGTTTTAGAAGGCGTTCCTAAAAGTTTACCAGCATTAGTGAAAGCGAGTAGAATACAAGATAAAGTTAAAGGCGTTGGATTTGATTGGGAAGAACCACACCAAGTTTGGGATAAAGTACAAGAGGAAATAGAGGAATTTCAAGTTGAGGTTGCCGCTGGAAATAAAGGTAAAATGGAATCTGAATTTGGAGATGTTCTTTTTTCAATGATTAATTATGCTCGTTTTTTAAACATCAATCCTGAAGATGCTTTAGAACGTACTAATAAAAAATTCATTAAGAGATTTCAATATTTAGAGTCAAAAGCGCAAGAATTGGGAAAACCATTAATGGAAATGACTTTAGCAGAAATGGATGTTTTTTGGGAGGAAGCAAAGAAAATGTAGGTAATTCTAATGAAATTACTCTACGATTTTAAAATATTCCATAAAAAAAACCTCGCACTGCGAGGTTTTAAATCAATAATGTATATTTAGGATTCTACATTTATACTTCTAATTTGCTTTAGTTTTTCTTTCCAAACTTCAAGCGTTTCTTTTTGAATTTCAATGTTTTTTCGAACTTCTAATACAATTGAATTTTCTTTCTTCGCATTTTTGGTGTTAGTGAAAAACTGAATATTATTTTCCAATTGGAAGATTTCATTTTGTACTTCATCAATTTTTCGCATGATGAATATCTTTTCATTTTCAATTTTTCGAGTATCATTAGATTCGGATAAATTACCAACTCTGTTAGAAAATCGAGCCATTTCAGTTTCCTTTTTGCTTAAGCTTAATTTTTCAAATAAGGCATCCAATATTTTATTGAATTTTCCTTCAATATGGCGCCTTGCAAATGGAACTTTTCCTAAACCTTTCCAATTTTCAATATGCAATTTTATAGCATCTAAATCAGCTTTGTGTTCGCCAATTAATTGAAATTCTCTAAGTTGTTCTAAATACGCTTTCTTTTTCTCAAATGACTCCATTTCTTCAGAATTAGCTTCATTTTTTTGAGCTTTTAATACTTCAAAATAATGGTTGCAAGCCGCTTTAAACTCAGCCCAAATTGAATCTGAATACTTTCTTGGAACGTGTCCAACCAATTTCCATTCTTCTTGAATTTGCTTCATTAATGGAGTTGTCGTTGCAAAATCTTCACTAGATTGAAGTGCTTTTGCTCTAGCAACTAATTCCATTTTTTTATTCAAATTATCTTGTTGCTCTTTTTTAATATCCTTATAAAATGAATTTTTAAAGGTGTTGAAATTACGAACTGCAGTTTTGAATTCATTCCAAGTACTTTCATTCACTTCCGCCGGAACTTTACCAGCTGCAAAAAATGCAGTTCTTAGTGCTTCAACTTTATCTATTTGTGATTGCCATTGACTATGAGCATTAACTTTTTCTGTAGCTAAGACTTCAATTTGAGCAATAATTTCTTTTTTACGTTCTAAATTTTCTTTCTCAGTTCCACGTTGCGCTTCAAACAAAAGTTCTCGTTTATCGTGCATTTGTTTGGTTAACTCACTAAATCGATTCCAAATTTCTTCACGATTTTCTCTCGAAA
The DNA here is from genome assembly GCA_947488545.1 of Bacteroidota bacterium. Classification (GTDB taxonomy): domain Bacteria; phylum Bacteroidota; class Bacteroidia; order Flavobacteriales; family Flavobacteriaceae; genus Flavobacterium. The sequence continues at coordinate 35,639 of CANKZE010000012.1, read as the reverse complement.
CGGGACCAATATCTTCTTTCCAAATTTTGTGTAAATCTTGTAATTCACGAAATGCTTTGTTAATATCAGCTTCGCCAACTAATTCTTCAACGCGTGAAATTATTTTCAACTTTTGGTCTAAATTGTGTTTGAAATCTAGGTCACGTGCTTCACGATCCAAGTGCAAATAATCGTAGAAATTCTCAACATGGAAATGATAATTATTCCAAACGTGATTGTATTTGTCCTTTGGAATTGCACCTGCATTTTTCCAACGCTCTCTTAATTCGTTGAAATGTTTAAGCGTATCTTTTATGTTTTCTTGTGGATTAATTAGCTCTTTTAATTCTTCAACTATGGCTAATCTAACCTCTAGATTATTTTTTAAGTTATTTTGTAAATTCTTAAAATGAGCATTCTTTTTATCTCTATAAGAAGAATACAATTGATCAAATTTAGATTTTAATGGAAAATGATAATGGAATTCCTCTTTCGATTCTGTGTTTTCAGCATTAAATTCTTCTTTTTTCTCGTCAATAAAATGGTAATATTTTGGTAAAAATGAATTTTTTATCTCTTCTACATGGTCCTTAACCGACATTATTTTTTCAACCGCACTCAATTTTTCCAACTCAGCAATCAATTCTTCCATTGATAACGATTCGTAATCTAGCATCGGAATTTCATGACGTTCTTTTAGCGTTTCATCTTCATTCTCAGCTGCATTTTCATTTTCAATAGCTGTAATTGCATCATTTGTTTCAGTCACTTCTTCTTCGGTCACTTCTTCAGCAACTTCAATTTCTTCAGCAGCAATTGGCTCCGTTGTAACTTCTTCAACTTCCTGAGCTTCTGTTTGAACCACTTCTTGTGATCCGTTTTTTACACTTCCATCTGTCTCGTTTTGTTCAACTGACAGGTTATCATTCTTTTCTTCTAACATTTTTAAAATGTTTAAGGTTCATATTATTTAAAGCACGAAAGATAGCAAAAGACCAATCAAAATTCAAAGATTTTTTGACATTTAAACTGATTTTCTCTCAAAAAAGTTGGATTATTTTGCTAATTTCTAAATTCAGAGTTTAAAAACCCCAAATATCCCAAGATTTTTCTGCTTGAAGTGTCAACATTTCTAAACCATTTTTTTCAATTGCTCCTTTTTCCTTTGCTTTTTTTAGAAACAAGGTTTCTGCAGGATTGTAGATTAAATCAAAGGCAAGATGGTTGGTGGTGAAATATTCATAGGGGATTTCAGGACAAGAATTTGTATTTGGAAAAGTACCAACGGGTGTGCAATTAATGATTATTTGAAATTCTTCAAATGTTTTTTCATTGATTTGGTTGTAACCAATAGCATCACCAATATCGTTTCTAGAAACAAACAAATACGGGATTTCTAATTGTTTCAAGGCATATGCTACAGCTTTTGATGCTCCTCCAGTTCCTAAAATAAGTGCTTTTTTGTGGTTTACATTTAATAAAGGTTCTATTGATTTTTGGAATCCAATGTAATCGGTATTGAACCCTTTTAATTTACCCGATTTTGTAATTTTTATTGTATTTACAGCCCCAATTTCAGTTGCTCGTTTCGATAATTTATCGAGGAATGGAATAATTGCTTCTTTGTAAGGAATGGTAACGTTGAGACCTGAAATTGTTGGATTTTGTTTTAAAAATTCTGGAAAATCTTCAATATTCTGAATGTCTAAATTATCATAGGAATAGTCTTTCAAATTTAGTTTTTCAAATTTTTCCCCAAAATAACCTTTCGAAAAAGAATAACTGATATTCTTTCCAACTAATCCAAATTGGTGTTTTGCCATTCAATAATTATTTTGAACATTTATTGATTGCGTTCTGCACCATTTTACGTGCCCAAACCACAGGAAATAATTCCTCAAGGATTTTTTTATTACTGAAGCTCAATCGAAGTCCATTGCTTAAATGGAATTTTGCTTTGGAATCATCGTGAATCATGAAATACAATCCTGCTAATCGGTATTCTACTTCGTATTCTTCTGGGAAATATTCTGAAGCTTGCAATAAAGTGTGAATTGCACTTTCAAATTCACCTAAATATTGAAGAATTTCAACCCAAAACAACCAAGTATCCAATTGGTAATCACCAAATTCAACTGCTTTTCTATAGCCAAATTCAGCTTCTTCAAATAAATTCAGATCCTTATTTATGGCTGCAAATCGTTTCCAATAAAAACGATTTTGGTTATCGATATTCAACGCTTTATTTACAAAATAAAGTGCTTTTTCGAATTTCTTTTGACGAACATAAAAATCAGTAATGGCAATCCAACCCTTGTCTAATAAAGGATCTTCGTGAACTGTTTTATTGAAATATTTAATTGCTAACGCTTTTTTGCCCAATTTCTCATAACATTTACCCATTCGGAGTAAGGCATAAGATGTTGCTTCGTCTAATTCGATGGTTCTAGTGTAACTTTCAATGGCTTCTTCATACATTTTCAGTCTTTCATATGCCTTTGCTTTTTCCATGTAGGCACCAAGAAATTCATCGTCTATTAAGGTAGCATATTCGAAAGCTCGAAGTGCCTCTTCGTATTTTTTCAATCCGTAATTCAACCTTCCAATTTGATGCCATGCAATTTCACTGTATGGATTTTTGTCAGTGTATTTGGTAAGATATTCTATTGCTTCCTCGTTTTTATCTAAAAATTCAAAGCAATAAACCACATTATACAATGCGGCTTGGTCATCGGTATCTTCTTCTAAACACTTGATAAAATTTTCTTTAGCCAATTCTAATTTGTCCATGAAAAGATATTCCATTCCAATTAAATTGTAAACATCGGCATAATCATCAGTATATTTTAGGGCAATTTGAAGTAATTCAACGGCTTTTTCGTGATTGTCTTTTTTAGAATAAATATTGGCTTTTTGAATGTATATTTCTTCGTTGGTTGGTTCTATGGCATACAATTCGTTAAGTAACTTTTCCGCAAGATCGAGTTTGTCCTCAAAAACTAGCATTTCTACTTGTACTAATTTTAATCCAGTGGATCTTGGGTGTTGTTCCAGAGCTAATTTTAAGGCTTTTTTAGCCAAAGCTGGCTTACCCATATCGAGGTAGTGAAGGATAATTTCTTCAAATTCTTCGGAATCAAAAAAGAGTACTTTGTTGGTTTTCAACATTGACTCAAACTTTGATAAGGATAATTTGTACTCGTCTTCTTCGTCGCTTATATGCATGCTTATTTTGTTTAATTTATCCTTTAATAAAGGTAAGAATATAATTCTAATTTTGGAATTGAAGACTTTTTTTTGTGAACAATTTAATTAACAAAAAACAGTCTTATAATACGTAATTTTTTAGCCCTGATAGAAGGGAAAATCCCTTAATATTGCTCAGGTTGAAGCAATATTGAGGATTGGAATGATAGCAGGAATAGCTTCAAATAAAACTTAGATTTCCTTTAAGATTTCGTCCATTACTTGAAGAATTATTTGACAACCTTCTTCAATTTCGCTTTCTGAAATGGTTAATGGCGGTGTGATTCTGATGGCGCAACCTTCAAATAATAACCAGAATAAAATAAGGCCTTTTTCTTGGCATTTTAGGATTACTTTGGTTGTAATATCAGAAGATTCTGTCATGGCTGCCAACATTAATCCTTCGCCTCGAACTTCTTTTATTAACGGGTGAATTAGGAGTTTCCTGAACAATTTTTCTTTGTGAATTGCATCCGACATTAAGGTGCTTTCGGTTAATTCTTGCAATGTTGCAAGGCATGCTGCGGCAATTACAGGGTGTCCGCCAAAGGTGGTTATGTGCCCTAATTTTGGGTTATTGCTCAATAAATCCATGTGTTCTACGGAGGCTGTGAAACCTCCTACGGGCATTCCGCTTCCCATTCCTTTTCCCATAATTACAATATCGGGAACGACATCGTAGTTTTGAAATCCGAATAATTTTCCTGTTCGTCCAAAACCGGGTTGGATTTCATCGAGAATCATTATGGCGCCGACTTCAGTGCAACGGGCGCGTACTTTTTTTAGAAACCCATTGAAAGGTTGGATAAATCCTGCGCCACCTTGAATGGTTTCCAATATAATTCCCGCTGTTTTTGTGGTTATTTTTTGTAAATCGTCTTCGTTATTGAAAGTTATAAAATCGACATCGGGAACTAATGGGCGGAAAACTTGTTTGCGTTCTTCAAATCCCATTACGCTAAGCGAGCCCATTGTATTTCCGTGATAGGCATTGTGACAAGAAATTAATTGACTTCGGCCAGTAATGCGTCGTGCCAATTTTAATGCGCCTTCGGTAGCTTCGGTTCCTGAATTAACCAAATAGGTTTTTTTCAATGGAAAGGGAAGGTGATCGGCTAATAATTTACAATATTCTACTGCTGGACTTTGAGAATATTCCCCGTAAACCATTACGTGCGAATATTTATCCAATTGATTTTTGATTGCATTATTCACTCGTGGATGTTGGTGCCCGAGCGTGCAAGCGGAAACCCCAGCAACAAAATCAAGGTATTTTTTATTGTTGGTGTCGTAAATATAAGACCCAATGGCATGCGAAACTTCCATCCCGAGTGGGTAAGGAGACGTTTGGGCTTGGTATTTTAGAAAATCGTTGTTCAATTTACTTCTTTATTTGTCTTTGTATTCTAAGGTTTCTTTTCGGACTTTCATCGGAACATCTGCTTTGGCTTTTAAGGCTTTACTTGCTTTCACGATTTTATCGTTCATTTCGTTTTCTTCTTTGGTAAATAAATCGTCAATGGATTTTATTCGCTCGTCGCCACGCCAAATAAAACCTCTCAATTTTCTTGCGTTTTCGGGAAGTTCTTTTTCAGGATAAATATCACTATCGGGCTTGTCAAAAAGAGTCAAATCATCGATTTTGTTTTTATCCAATTTCAGATTTATTTTACTGCAAACGCTTTTATTAATTCCAATGAGTTCTTGTTTGTCATTTCGCATGTAATAAATGACTTCGGTATTTTTTATAATATCAACGTTATCAAGGGTTTTGTCTTTGAATTTTCCATATAGATTTTGACCTTTCACTTGATTAAATCCTGTTCCAATGGTGTCTTTAGAGACTATAAATGCGTTGTTTAATACTTTGAGAGAGTCTAATTTTTCGGTGTTATTATTACCAATTAGATGCATTATATCGCCCGTCATTTGGTTTTCAAAATTCCATAGAATTGGTCTTCCAATGAGTTTTGTAAGTGCTTTTTTCTGATCGGAATGAATGGAATCGCACTTACCACTTAAATTCAATTTATAGAACTTTGCATCCTTGAAACCACGAATGATTCTGTTATTCTCTTTACCCGTAATCATTAATTTTTGAGCGTGAATATAAACCGAATCCTTTTCGATTAAGCTAATCGCCAAGGCTCTTTTGGTAACATAAACCGAGTCTTTAAACTTATAAATTTCAGCATAATGTCCTTTTACAATAATTTTATTTACGGTATCGGTAATTTTTACATTGTTGGTTGCTGATGCAAATCCTCTTTTCTTATTATAAAATAAGCTATCGCCTTCTATCAAACGATTATTGTATTCTATTTTAGAATTTCGTTGCAATCGAGCAATGTCTTTTTTGGTGTCGTAAAAACCGTTTTCTGTATAGATTTTGTTGTCTTTTCCATCAATTGTTGATGGCCCTAACAAATAGGAATGTCCCGAATTGGTATAATAATCCAAGTGATTAGATTTGATAGTATTTTCAGGAGTTTTTATGACAACTGCGGTTAAAAACTGGTATTTTTTTTGAGAAACATAATATTTTCCAGATTTACTTTTCAGCGTATTTCCTTTGTTATTAATTACTCCACCGGTAGTATAATAAGCCTCTTGACTGTTTCTATTGAAGTTCAATGTATCAGTTACCAAAGACATATCTGGCGATCTCAAAACCACATCGCCAGTTGCATATGCTTGCTTGATATTACCATTGTACTCGGCATATTTACTGGTCATTGTTAAAGTGTCTCCTTGAATAATTTGTACGCTACCAAAGGCTTTGATATAGTTTTCTTTTTGAAACCAATAGGCTTTATTACAGGTTAATATCGCGCCGTCATGATTCACACGCACGTTACCTGTTAATAATGCAGCATCAGGAATTTCTATTTGGTTGATATCTGCAAAATCGGAATGCTCGATGATAATTTTCTTAGGCGCTTGAGCCATTATCGTGTTCAAACTGAAAAGTATGATGCAGCTATTTATAAGAAATAAGTACTTTTTCAAAGGTTTAATTTTTGCCAAATTTAAGAAAAAGGAAGTAATGCCGCTGCAAATTAAGATTTATTTATTAATTGCTTCCAATGAATTTTATTAATCCCTTTTTAGTTTGAATTTTAAAAATATAAATCCAGTAATTGCTGCAATTGTTGAAGCGATTAATATTGCAATTTTTGAGTTGATGATATCTTCATTATTATCGAATGCCAAGAGGCTTATAAATAGGGACATTGTAAACCCAATTCCACCCAAAATAGCTGCCCCTAATATAGAACTCCAATTCAAACTTTTTGGTAAAATTCCAATTCCGAGAAGTACACCTAAATAGGAAAATAGCCATATTCCAATTGGTTTTCCAATAAATAATCCTAGAATTATCCCAATACTATTCGAATGACTCAAACCTTCATACCAATTTGAATTTAAAATAATACAAGTATTTGCTAAAGCAAATAAAGGTAAAATTATAAATGCAACTGGTTGGTGTAAAATGTGTTGCAATTCATAAGAGATATTTTTCTTACTTCCATCGCCAAAAGGAATTACAAAAGCTAATAAAACGCCGGTAATTGAAGCGTGAACTCCTGAATTCAACATAAAATACCACATCAGTATTCCACCAATTATATAAGGAATTAGATTATTTACTTTAAGTCGGTTAAGAACAAATAAAAATGCTAAAATCCCTAAAGCGATTCCTAAATTCAATAAAGAAATACTTGAAGTATAGAATATTGCAATTACAATTATTGCTCCTAAATCATCGATAACTGCTAAGGCTGTAAGGAATACTTTCAAAGATGTTGGCACTCGATTTCCTAAAAGCGATAGGATTCCAATTGCAAAAGCGATGTCTGTTGCCATTGGAATTCCAACCCCCGATTGTGTAGTTGTTCCATAATTAAATCCTGCATAAATCAAAGCAGGAATTATCATTCCTCCGATTGCTCCTATTAAAGGTAAGGAAGCTTTTTTTAGCGAGGAAAGTTCACCGATATAAACTTCACGCTCCAATTCTAATCCAATCAAAAGAAAGAAAATAGTCATTAACCCATCGTTAATCCATTCTACCAGACTGTGATTTCCAATTTCGTAATTCCATATTTGAAGGTATTCGATTTGGAAGATAGAATTGGCTAAAAATAGAGAAATAAGAGTTGCAAATATTAATACCAATCCACCCGCTTTTTCACTTTCAAAAAAGGCTTTGAATAAATTGGTTTCTTTCATATTTATTTGCTTTTAATATAAAACGCCTTGATTTCTCAAAGCGTTTCTTTAATTATTTTGTGATTGTTTGCTTACGATCGGGACCTACAGAAACTATTTTAATTGGTACTTCAACTTCTTTTTCGATGAAGTCAATATAGTTTTTCAATTCTATTGGTAACTGATCATAAGTCGTCATTCCTGTTAAATCTGCTTTCCAACCTTTAAATTCTTTGTAAATTGGAGTTACATTTTCAGGTTCGATATTATAAGGTAAATGTGCAATATTTTCTCCTTTGTAATTGTACTCTGTACACACTTTTAAGGTTTCAAACCCAGATAAAACATCCCCTTTCATCATCATTAATTGGGTAACCCCATTCACTTGAATAGCATATTTTAAAGCTACTAAATCCAACCATCCGCAACGTCTTTGTCTTCCTGTAACAGAGCCAAATTCATTACCAACTCTTGCCATTGTAGCTCCATCTTCTTCAAAATCTTCAGTAGGGAAGGGACCGCTACCAACACGAGTGGTGTAGGCTTTAAAGATTCCGTAAACTTCTTTGATTTTATTTGGTGCAATTCCTAAACCAGTACAAGCACCAGCAGCAGTAGTATTTGACGAAGTCACAAATGGATATGTACCAAAATCAACATCCAATAAAGAACCTTGAGCTCCTTCACAAAGTATTGATTTTCCTTCTTTTTGAGCTTGGTGTAAATATTCCTCACTATCAATGAAAGTAAGTTTTTTCAAGTCTTCAATAGCTTCGAAAAATTCAACTTCTAGTTCCGCAAGATTGTATTGAATTGCAACATCATAAAATTTAATCATGGCTTCATGCTTGTCAGCTAAAGCTCTGTATCGTTCTTTAAAATCTTCTAATTCAATATCTCCAACACGTATTCCATTTCTACCAGTTTTATCCATGTAAGTTGGACCAATACCTTTCAAGGTTGAACCAATTTTGGCTTTTCCTTTCGATGCTTCCGAAGCTGCATCCAGTAAACGGTGCGTTGGTAAAATTAAATGTGCTTTTCTTGAAATGATTAGTTTGTTTTTGATATCTAAATTAAAACGCTCTAAACCTTCGATTTCTTTTTGGAAAACAACAGGGTCAATTACCACACCATTCCCGATAATATTTATTGAATTTTTATGGAAAATCCCTGAAGGAATAGTTCTTAAAACGTGTTTTATTCCATCAAATTCTAAAGTATGACCTGCATTTGGCCCACCCTGAAAACGGGCAATTATATCATATTTTGACGTAAGTACGTCTACAATTTTTCCTTTTCCTTCATCTCCCCACTGTAATCCTAATAATAAATCTACGGTCATTATGCTGTTGTTTGTGTGTTGCTATTTATTGTTGTTTTTTTTGCTTTTTTTAATAAATCCTATTTTTAAAAAGTAATTTAATATTCCTAATATTAGCGCAGTTAATGTACTAACGAATAGCGTTTTTAAAAAGAATTTTAGACTATATGAATCAAAGCCATCAAATAATTGAAATACAATTCGATAGACTAAAGAAAATACAAATACAAAAACAAATGTTTTTTTGAAATAATCACTTGCTTTCATTATTTGTTTTTTTTGTTCCGTATAAATACAAAGAGTGATTGTGCACTTCGATGTCAAATATTTCTTCAATGGTTTTTTTAATCATTTGAATTCTAGGATCGCAAAATTCAATTACTTCTCCAGAATCTGTCATAATTAAATGGTCGTGTTGCTTATCGAAATAGGACTTTTCATAATGCGCCTGATTTTGTCCAAATTGGTGTTTTCTAACCAAACCACAATCCAATAAAAGTTCAATGGTATTATAAAGAGTTGCACGACTCACTCGATAATTTTTGTTTTTCATCTTCAAATAAAGATGCTCAACATCAAAATGATCTATACTTTCATAAATTTCTTGAAGAATAGCGTAGCGTTCAGGTGTTTTCCTGTGTCCTTTATTTTCAAGATATAGGGTAAAAACATTTTTTACAATTTCTTGATTCTTACTATTATCTACTGAAATTAGTGTCATATTATGCAAAGATAAATTATTATTTTAATAATAAAATGATTCCACTTGATTGTTAAAAACTTTAATTTTTATATACTCGAGTAACCTTGTCAATTCCTTCTATTTTGCGGATTTTCGCCATCATTTTTTCTAGGATAGTATTGTTTTTAACAATTACAGCAACCTTTCCGTTAAACAATCCAGCTTCTGTTGTAAGTGAAATACTCTGAATGTTAATATTCATATTACTTGAAATCACTTTGGTGAGTTCATTGGTAAGACCTAAAAAGTCCATTCCCGTGATAATTAAAACGGCTTTAAACTCTTGTTGTGAAGAATCGATCCACATTGCTTTTATGACTCTGTACGCATAATTTGATTGCATGCTTAGTGAATTCGGACAGTCTTTTTTGTGAACTTTTATCCCTTCATTAATAGTTAAAAAACCAAAAACATCATCACCTACAATAGGATTACAGCAAGTTGATAATTTGTATTCTAGTTTGTCTTGTTCAGGTCCAAATACTAATAAATCAAGGTTGGAAATAATTTCATCTTTTGAAATTTGTTCAATATTAGCCGAGGGAGATCGTTTGATTTTATTCTTGAAGAAATTTATAAATGAATTGCTTTTTAATGCCGCAAATTCCTTTAATTTTTGGTTCTCAATGGTTCCATTTCCAACTCTATAAAATAAATCCAAACTTGTTTTTAGTTTGAAGAATACAACCAATTCATTTACTGTTTTTTCATTTAAGGTAACTTTTAGATGGCGTAATTTTCTAGTTAAAAGTTCTTTTCCTTCTTCAGCAATTTTCTTTGTATTTTCATTTAATACGTTCTTAATTTTGGTTCTTGCCCTTGAAGTAGTAACGTAATTTAGCCAGTGTGGAGTAGGTTTTTGATTGTCGGATGTGATCACCTCAATTTGATCACCACTTTTTAATTCGTAATTGAGTGGAACCAACTTTCCATTTACCTTAGTTCCTCGGGTGCGAACCCCAATTGCAGAGTGAATACTGAATGCGAAATCCAATGTTGTAGCTCCTTTGGGAAGTGATTTTATTTCTCCTGAAGGTGTAAAAACGAATATTTCTTTGGAATATAGATTCATTTTAAAATCTTCAACAAAATCAACTGCATTTTTTTCTTGGTTTTCCAATGCTTCCTTCAATTGGTTCAACCAAATATCCAAACCACTTTCTTCCGTTGCCCCTTGTTTGTATTTATAATGGGCAGCATACCCTTTTTCAGCAATTTCATCCATTCGTTCACTTCGAACTTGAATTTCAACCCATCGTCCCATTGGCCCCATTACGGTAATGTGAAGCGCTTCGTATCCTGTTGATTTAGGAGATGAAATCCAATCACGTAATCTGCTCGGGCTTGGTCTGTAGTGATCGGTGACAATTGAATAGATTTTCCAAGCTAAAAATTTCTCGTCGTGAGCATTTGATTTATAAACAATTCTTAATGCAAATTTGTCATAAACTTCTTCATAACTTACATTTTGAGCTTTCATTTTTCTACGAATAGAATAAATAGATTTTGGTCGGCCTTTAATGATGTAATCAACGCCTTCTTCATCTAAAGATTTTTTAATTACTTCAGAAATATTTTTGATGTATTCGTCTTGCTCTTCTTTAGTTTCTTTAATTTTGTCAACAATATTCTTATAAACAGCGGGTTCCGTATATTTTAACCCTAAATCTTCTAATTGGGTTTTGATATTGTATAGTCCTAAACGATGGGCTAGTGGAGCATAAATATATAATGTTTCTGAGGCAATTTTTGTTTGTTTGTAGTCCACCATCGATTCCATAGTTTGCATATTATGAAGTCGATCAGCCAATTTTATTAAAATAACTCGAACATCATCATTCAATGTTAGAATCATTTTCCTAAAATTTTCTGCTTGCATGGAAGAATTTAAATCTTTCTGAATTTTAGAAATTTTAGTTAATCCATCGACCAATTGTGCGACTTTCGGATTGAACATTTTTTCAATATCTTCCACTGTGATTTCAGAATCTTCAACAACGTCGTGAAGTAAAGCAGCAGCTATTGATGTGGGACCTAAACCTATTTGCGAAGCTACAATTTTTGCAACAGCAATGGGATGGAAAATGTAAGCTTCTCCAGATTTTCTTCTTTGTTCTTGATGGGCATCAACAGCAACATCGAATGCTTTTCTGATTAATTTTTTATCTTCAGCAGATAATTTTTGATAACTTATTCGGAGAAGTTCTTTGTATTCTTGGGCAATAGCCTTGTTTTCTTTCTCTATTTCGATTTCTGTCATAGCTATTTTATTCAATCTTTAAAATTATGAATAAGTTATTAGTTGTGCAAATGCTATTTTATTAAATAAATATTAAAATCCTCGTTGTCTTTTTGCTTCAAATATTAAAATGGCAGCCGCAACTGAAACATTCATTGAATCAATTTCACCTTGCATTGGAATAATAATGTTTTGAGTGGCTGCATCTCGCCATTCTTCTGATAATCCAGTGGCTTCAGTTCCAACAACTAATGCTGAAGGAGTTGTATAATCTTGAGTATGATAGGAAGTCGAATTTTGTAATGTGGCGCAGTAAAAACTTATATTACGTTCTTTTAAATAAGTGATGATTTCAGTGGTAGTTCCTGTAGCAATTTGATTCGTAAACAAACAACCCACACTTGAACGGATAATATTTGGGTTGTATAAATCTCCATTTGGATTTGCTATAATTACAGCATCAAGATTTGCAGCATCGGCAGTTCTCAACAATGCTCCTATATTTCCAGGTTTCTCGGGTGCTTCTGCAATTAATAGCAGCGGATTTTCATTTAGTTTTAAATCAGACAAACTAAAACTCTTACTATTTGCAACCGCAATAACTCCTTCAGTACTTTCGCGATAAGCTAATTTTTCAAAAACGTCTTTGTTGATTTCAATAACATTATTTGATTGTTTTACTAATTCATTAATTTCCTTTTCAGATATTAATTCCGGGTAAAACAATAAAGTATCAATTTTATAACCTCCTTTAATAGCTAATGAAATTTCCCTTTTTCCTTCAATTAAAAAGGTGCCAGTTTGTTTTCTAGCCTTCGCTTTTTCTTGAAGGAGTACAAGTGACTTTATATACGGATTTTGAGCTGATGTAATTAGTTTCAAAATGGAAATTTAAATTTATTTATTGCAAATATAATCAGAGAAAGTGAGGTAATATATTTATTAAAATATTATTTTGTCAAATATAAATATCCAGTTAATGGTTCTGTATAATTAGGATCGTTTAATTCAATTACATAATAATAGGTTCCTGATGGAACTTGATTATCATCAATCAAAAGGCCGTTATTGGCAAATCCGTCCCATTCATTTGAATTATTGTTTCCGGTCCAGACTAATTTACCCCAACGATTATAAATTGAAATTTTGTGATTCAAAAAGATGTCTTTTAATCCTTCAATATGAAAAGTTTCATTAAAGCCATCGTTATCGGGCGAAACAAAATTATAGACAGTAGGCGGACAGTTTTTTGTTGTTAATACAAATGAAGTAATGCTATAACAGCCGCCATTTTCTATTCGGATATAAATTGTTTTAGGTGTATTTATTGCGATGTAGCTTAGGGTATTTAGAATTGGATTGACGTTATTTTGAGCGTTTGTCTGTGATTCAAAAAAGCTAACGGTATCTGATGAATTGACTTTCACTAAAGTTTCATAATCGGAAAAGTTAAATAAACCTTGCGAATTACCAAGATTACACGATTCTAAATTGGGTACAATATTAAATAATGGAGCTACAGAGAGTACAACTGGAATGACAAATTTGTTATTGTATTCATTTATTTCAGCAACAATTCCCACTGCCGATCCAAGATCATCAACCATCATCATTAAATTAAAATTATTTGGTATTGAATTTGGAATTACCACTGTAACTTGCCCCGTTTCATTACCGTCAATTGGAATATTTGTTTGGGTGTAAATAGTTCTAATATAATTATCATTTGCATAAATTGATATGGGTGTATTAGAAGGTAAAATAGAAGTTGAATTTGGATTCATCACCTTGTAATTTACTACAATGGATCTAGAATCACATTGTTTCTCGATACTATTTATTTCAATTATGGCATCTGGAAGTTGGCTGTTTAATTTGGTTACAATTGCATTAATCATCACAAAATCTTGACTTGATGTAAGTTGGATTTGAGCTGTAGTATCACCAATTGATATGTTATTTTGAATGGGATAAACATCCAAATCCATGTTGTATAAAACGCTAGAATTGGTCAAACTATTTGTGCCGTTAAAGGCATTATTTACAGGATTTAAAGGTGGATTTCCAATTGGAGCACCATTAATTCTTAATGTTTCATTCACTGCAATTCCTGAATCTCCTTCCCAAGCAAGGAAACCGATTTTAGCGTCATTATTATCAATTACATTCAAACTATTTAGGGTAATATTAATTTCGTCAGGAACAGCTTGCATTCCGTCATAAACATTCAATTGATTTAAAGACAAACTTGGATTTTTATAGACAACAATAATTGCCCAACCAGCAAAATTGGTACTTCTCTGAGAATGAAAATCGATATAAGGAGAAACATCAAGATCAGACAAAGTGTAATTTCCATTTCCAGTTGATTGCACTTGACCAGTAACGTCTTTAAAAGCACTGAAATAGTCAAAAACAAGATTTGATACCGCTCTTTGAAGTATAAAAGTTCGATCCGGCTGAATTGCTTGACCATTTAATTTCACATCAAAATCACCAGGCCCACAACCAGCCCAATAAAGATAGGCTTTCTCTATTTGGTCATTTGGATTTAATAACAATTGTGCTGATGAAGAAGTTAGTACAGAAACGGATGTTTGAAATGAATTTTCTATCGGATTTAATGTATTTCCAATAAAAACAAAATCATATTTTCCATTGAATTGTTGAAATAATGATACATCCTGACCAAAAAAGGCACTTGTAAAAAGTAATAAACTCGGAATAAGGGCGTTTTGAATCAGTCGTTTCATTAAAATTTAATAATTGAATAAAAATAGTAATTTATTTTCATTAAATTAATGATCGAATAAAATTAAATGATTAATTTTCCAATGTTTAAAATTTGAATTTGAAAAATTACACTGTTAAGAGGTACGAACCAAAGTATTTTGAAGAATGGAATGCGTTTATCAGCACCGCCAAAAACGCTACTTTTCTATTCAATAGAGATTTTATGGAATACCATTCTGATCGCTTTGAAGATTACTCATTATTGATTTATGATCAAGATAAATTAGTTGCTGTTTTGCCTGCAAATAGAGTAGGAGCTACTGTTTTTTCTCATCAAGGATTAACTTACGGCGGTTTGGTTTTACCTCTAAATTCTAAATTGTACAATGTAATTTTTATTTTTAAAGCAATTTTACAGTATTTAAACGAAAACAGTATTTCTTCACTTAATATTAAAAAAATCCCATCTATTTATTGTGATACTTTATCAGACGAGATTGATTATTTAGTATCTATTTGTAAAGGAATTACGACAATGAAACACGCTGTTTCTGTGATTAATTTAGAATCCAATTTTAAGATTTCTAAATCAAGACGGGAATGTATAAATAGAGGAAAAAAATTAAATTTAGTAATTAAAGAAGAAGACAATTTAGAATCTTTTTGGAATACTATTTTAATTCCAAACTTGAAAGAAAAATACAACTCAAAACCGGTACATTCTTTAGATGAAATTCTAGTTTTAAAAGATAAATTCCCTGACAATATCAAGCATTTTAATGTTTATCACAATAATAAGATTGTTTGCGGAACAACCCTTTTTATTACTAAAAATGTTGTAAAACCACAGTACATTTCTGGTACTGAAAGTAATAATTTGCTTGGTAGTATTGATTATTTGTATGACTATTTAATAAATGAAGTTTCAAAAGGAAAAACTTATTTTGATTTTGGACCTTCCCATGAAAATAATGGTTTGAATATTGTAAAAAACATCAATTTTTGGAAGGAAAGTTTCGGGGCGCATACATTAGTTCAGAATTTTTACGAAGTAGAAACTTCAAATTATGAATTACTTGACACCATTTTGATATGATAAAATTTCTTGACTTAAATAAGATTAATCAGCCCTATGAAAATGCTTTTCAAAACAAATTGAGAAGCGTTTTAGACAGCGGTTGGTATATTCTGGGTGAAGAAGTGAAACTTTTCGAGAGAAATTTTGCAAACTATTGCCAATCGAAATATTGTATTGGGGTTGGAAATGGATTTGATGCTCTTACATTAATTTATAAAGGGTATATTCAGTTAGGAAAAATGCAAAAAGGCGACGAAGTAATTGTCCCGGCAAATACTTATATAGCGACTATATTATCAATAATTCAAGCTGATTTAGTTCCTGTTTTGGTTGAACCAAAGTTAGAAACCTACAACATAAATCCGAATTTAATTGCTGACAAAATCACAAATAAAACCAGATCTATTTTAGTGGTAAACCTTTACGGTCAATTAGCTGAACTAGAAGTAATAAATGAAATTGCCAATAAAAATAATTTGATTGTGATTGAAGATTCTGCTCAGTCACATGGAGCGATTTCAAACAATATTAAATCAAAAAACACTCAAGCTTTTAGCTTTTATCCAGGAAAAAATCTTGGCGCTTTAGGCGATGGCGGTGCAGTTGTAACCAACGATGATGATTTGGCTGAGGTATTGTTTTCACTACGAAATTATGGGTCTCGAGTAAAGTATTATAATGATTTTATTGGAGTTAATTCCCGTTTAGATGAGCTGCAAGCTGCATTTTTAAATGTGAAATTACCCCACTTAGATAACGAAAACGAAATTCGAAAAAATATTGCGAAACGTTATTTGCTTGAAATCAATAATGAAAATATTACTCTACCTTTTTGGGATTTTTCCGATAATCATGTTTTTCACTTATTTGTAATTCGCACACCAAAAAGATATGAATTACAAGATTATTTGAAGAAAAATGGAATTGAAACTCTAATACATTATCCTGTTGCTCCTCATCGTCAAAAGGCATTTCAAAATTGGAATAATTTGCAATTTCCAATCACAGAAAAAATCCACGATGAAGTTTTGAGTTTGCCAATTAGTCCTGTCATGACATCCGAAGAAGTTGATTATGTGATTCAAAAATTGAATTCATGGACCTATTAATAAAATCATTTAATCGTCCCTATTATCTGGATAGATGCATTCAAAGTATCTATTTAAATGTTCACGATAATGATTTTAATATCATAGTTTTAGACGACGGAACTCCGCAAAAATACCTTGACAAATTAAATGATAAATACCCAGCAATTAAAATTCTAAAATCAGATTTATATTCTGAGAAATCGAAAGCTATTGCAAATGGAGATTCAAATGTAAATTCAAAAATACCAATAGATTTATGGATAAATGCCGCTGAAAATGCATCGAATTATTTTCTATTAATCGAAGACGATTTTTGGTTTACAAAACCCATGCATTTGAAAAAAATTAGATTGAACTTAGAATCTGATAAGATTAAAATGTTGAAATTATGTTGGCTAGGAAACTCCAATTTACTTCCTAAGAAAACCGAAAGGTCTAATAACGAGTATTCAATATTTACCCCAAATTTATATACAACAAATCCTTTTTTATTTAATCTAATATTTAGATTTCACCGTTTTAAAATTAGAAAAATATTGACTTTTCTAAATATTTATAGCTTGGAAAGATTTTTAGAGTATTATACTATTTATGCAACTTCAGGAGCTATATTTAAGAAAATGTATTTTTTAAAATTATGGAAAAATCATAATAATAATGTTGATGAATTTCTTCAATTGAGCAAGGCAGTTAAATATATAAATAGAAAGAATAAGCCGCAATATTTTGGTTATACAAAATCTGAATTATTGAAAACAGGCTTTCTTTCCTCTGCAAGTAATCAAAGTAAAATATACGACAATGTGAATTTTGATCTATTTATTTTTAATAGAATAATAAATGAAGCATGGTTTAACGAAGTTTTTGATGCTATGGAAAATTATCCAAACGATTTGAATTCAGTAAAGATTGAGGAATTATTAGTTGCATCAAATAATTTTTCTGCCACAAGTACTGAATGGAAAAAATGGGTTTCAGAATTTAAAAATCAATACCTATCTTTCGGATGTAATATTGACTAAATGGAAATTAATAATACAGAAAATTCTCACAAAACGATCCTAAATGCTACCGGAATATTTGGATTTGCTCAAGCAATGAAAATGTTGGTAAGTATTGTAGGATCTAAGTTTGTAGCTATTTTCTTAGGACCATTTGGAATAGGAATAGTAGGTTTATTAAATAATACAGTTGCAATAATTAGTTCATTTACAAATTTTGGAATCAATATTACAGGTGTTCGCGAAGTGAGCTTGGCAAATGCTGATAACGACCAAAATAAATTCTCAGAACGGTTTATTGTATTGCAAAGATGGTCGTTATTCACAAGTATCATTGGCGCTTTGGTAACTATTTGTTTTTCAAAGTTGCTTAGCAAACTGACTTTTGGAAACACTGATTATTATTTCTGGTTTGTAATATTGTCTGTAAATTTTGTTTTTGCAAATTTATCAACCAGTCGACTTGCTTTATTGCAAGGTCTTCGAATGATAAAATCGATTGCTATTTCAAATGTTTTATCCTCGGTTTTAATAACTTTAATTACAGTTCCAATCTATTACTTTTTCAAATTTGATGGAATTATTGCAGTTATTTTAGCATCTAGTTTTATCAATTTATTAGTAAACTTCTATTTTACCAGAAATATTAAAATAGATAAAATCTCACTTTCTATAGTCGATACTTTTCATAAAGGAAAACCACTAATGAAAATGGGATTTTTATTATCTATTAATGTTATTTTTGGTCAAATATGTAGCTATTTGATTAAATTGTATTTGAATGGTAATGGTTCTAGTGCTGAAATATTAGGGTTATTTGAAGTGAGTTCTGTAATATTAATATCGTATGTCGGGCTGATATTCAATGCTATGGGAGCCGATTTTTATCCAAGAATTACCCAAATCCAAAGTGACAATTTCAAAGTTAAAGAGTTAGTAAACGATCAAATTGAAATGGGTTTATTATTGGTAACTCCAGCAATAATTTTCTTATATTTTAGTGGTCCATTTGTAGTTGAAATACTATATTCAAATCATTTTTTAGGTGTTTTATCTATTTTTAAAGCGGCGTTATTTGCCATTATTTTAAAGGCAGTAATTTGGCCTTTAGCATTTGTTATCTTAGCCAAAGGCGATAATAAATTGTATTTCAAACAAGAAATTATCAGCGATATATTTTTATTGGTTTCAACCCTATTTTTCTATCATTTTTTAGGGTTAGTAGGAATTGGAATTGCTAGTTTGATTCAGTTTATATTTTACGCATTTTATATAATTCCGATTTTAAAAAACAAATATGATTTTTCGATTCGAAAGGATACTTTTCGAGTAATAATGGTTTGTTTTTTAATTGGTATTTCAGCAAGCACAATCACTTTCACGATTGATTATCCCTTTGCTTACTATCCACTGGGATTAATTTTAGTTTTTTCAATTTTATATTCTTATCGTGAATTAAATAAACGAGTCGACATTTTTTCTTACATTAGAAAGATAAAAAGAAAATTCAAACGTCATGAATAAGGTTAATTTTCCAGCACTAACAGGAATTAGAGCATTAGCGGCTTTTATGGTATATATTCACCATTACAATCCTTTTTCGATAGAATTTTTTGGAAAATACATTCACGATTTTTTCAGTGAGTTTCATATTGGCGTTACGATTTTCTTTGTTCTAAGTGGGTTTCTTATTTGTAACCGATATTTTGACGAACCAAATTTCAGTTTTAAAAATTATCTCATTAAGCGAATAGCTAGGATTTATCCAATGTATTTTATTCTAACTACACTTACATTTGTATTTTTTGCAGTGGTATATTCACAGAATAGTTGGATAGATTTACATAATTATTTTTACAATATTTCTTTCTTAAAAGGGTTTTCGGACGATCTTAAATTCACTGGAATTGCTCAGAGTTGGTCTTTAACAGTTGAAGAAGTTTTCTATTTTACAGCTCCTTTATTTTTTATTCTTATTAATAAAAGCAGATTTTTCCTTGTTTTAATTCCTCTGTTTTTTTTAGGTTTAGGAGTATTATTAGTTTCCTTTTTTAGTGGAATCGACTGCAATGGTTTCATGAAATCAATCAATTTTATGTTGGATTATACCTTCTTTGGTAGAATTAGCGAATTCTTTGTTGGAATTGTATTAGCATTAATTGTCAGAAAACATGAAACAAGTTTTAAAGGTATTACCTACCTTGGGTTAATAGGAATTATTTTGAGTGTTTGTGCTTTGGTTTCACTAAAGGTTGAAGGCGGATTTGGAGTAGATTCATTTTTAGGAAGAGTAATCAATACTTTAGTCTTACCCGTTTTTGGAATCGCACCTTTATTCTTTGGGTTAATTAAAGAAAAGACATTAATATCTAATTTTTTTAGCACAAAAACACTACAATTATTTGGTAAAAGCTCCTATATTTTCTACCTAATTCATCTTGGAATTTTTGTTACTATTTTGAATAAAATTAGTTCCAATCAGTGGTTTGTGTTTATAATTTTAAATTTAATTTCAATCCTATTGTACTTATATATTGAAACGCCATTAAATAAGTTAATTCGAAGAAACAGGGATTAATTTGGATATTTTTTAAATTTTTTTCTCCATGAAATTGCTATTCGTAGTCCTAAATTTTTAATTAATAAATTCAAACTTCTATATTTGAAGGAATGAATAATTTCATGGTGGACTCTTTTTTGAAGTGCCAAATCTTCAATTTTTGAACGATTTAATTTTAAAGCCTTTTTTAGAATTTTATAAGTAGAAACATTGATTCTGTGTTTTTTCTTATAGAAATTGGATCCTAATGAGTTGGTTACCGTTCTTTTTTTAACCAAAACTTCATCGATAAAATCAAATTCATATTCTCTTGAAGCCCTGATCCAAGAATCCAAATCTTCGTAATCTAGTGTTTCATCATAACCCTCTAAAAAGTCAAACACACTTTTTTTAAATAATGCAGAAACAGAACAAATGCTATCTCCAGTTGATAAAACGGAACTATAAATATTTCCAGTTACCCTTTTTGATATCACTTTTCCATCTGCATCTACAGGAAAATAATAGGAATTAAAACTCCCGTCTTCATTAATTATTTCAGCATTTCCATAAACAACGCCTAGGTTTTGATATTTACTATTTTGAAAAGCATTGATTTGCAATTCTATTCCATTTGGAACAATTAGATCGTCAGCGGCTAAATCAATAATATATTCGCCTTTAGCAAATTTTAATGCGTTGTTAAATGATTTGGTATTTCCTCTATTTACTTCATTTACAATAAATTGTACTTCTGGATGTGTTAAAAGCCAATTATTTATTACTAACTTTGTGTTGTCAGTGCTGCAATCATCCACAATAATTAACTCAATAGGTTGGTAATTTTGTTCCACTACAGAATTCAAAGTTTCCACCACAAATTTCTCGTGATTGAAAGCCAAACAAATTATTGATACAAGTGGATTTTCTTGCATATTATTAAAAAGAGTTATATTTGATACGAAAATAAGAAAAGGTTGATGATAATACCTAACAAAAAAAATAAAATCGCTTTAATTGGTTACCGATTAGGAATTGGTGGCGCAGAACGAGTGATGGCAAATTTGTCAGTTTTTTTTGAAAAACAAGGAATTGATGTCCACAATATTATCGTAGTTGATGAAGTTTCCTATGATTTTTCAGGTAAGTTGATAAATCTAGGAAAATTAAAAAACAAATCTAACGGTTTTTTCAACAAGCTAAATCGGTTCTTATTTCTTAAAAATTATCTTCGCGAAAATAATTTCGATTTCATTATTGATTTTAGATTTCGTAATAAGCCTCTTCAGGAATTACTTATTTCTAAATTCTTGTATAATTCCAAAACAATTTTCACAGTCCATAGCTATTTAATGGACCATTATATGTCGAATTGGACCTTTTTAACCCGATACACCTATAGTGATTCTTATAAAATTGTCGCTGTAACTAATAAAACTAAAGAACTGATAGAACAAAAACACCAATTGTCCAATGTTCAAACTATATATAATCCAATAAATACCGAAGAAATTCATTCAAAATACAATGAGTCAATTGATATCGATTTTGAATATATAATTGGGGTTGGTCAAATGGATACTGATGTAAAACAATTTGATAAATTGATTATAGCATATTCTAATTCAAATTTGCCAAAGCAAAATATTCACTTGGTTTTACTTGGTGAAGGTTCCAAAATGATGGATTATTTGCAATTAGCAAAGCAAATGAATAATTCAGATAAAATTCACTTTTTAGGTTTTCAAAAAAATCCTTATTCGTATCTTAAAAATGCCAAGTTTTTTGTTTTAAGTAGTTTGAATGAAGGAATGCCAAATGTAATTTTGGAAGCTTTGGCTTGCGGAACCCCAGTTGTTTCATTTGATTGTTTGTCAGGTCCAAGTGAAATTATTTTACATAAATGGAACGGACTATTAGTTGAAGATCAGAACTTAGATAAATTATCCGAGGCGATAAATTTATTAAACGACGATGAAGAACTTTACACTATTTGTAAGGAAAATTCTATACCAAGTAGCCAACATTTTTCGATTGATATTATTGGGCAACAATGGTTAGATTTACTAGGATTTAATAAGATGAGAGTCTAGTTTTGAGAGTATTTTAGAATCCTTTTCATATTCAAATTTTCTAGCAAACAGAATGTTTTCGGGTTGATTAATAATTAAATTAAAATGTTCAGTTGACAAACTGGGAGCGCCAACAGAATCTTCTCTTCCCCAATCTACAAAAGTCAAAGAATTCCCCATTAATTCAGGTTTTCCCTTATTTATATGCGATACAATAGTTTGAAAAAATAACTCGTCGGGGTTGAATGTATATTTATGATATTTAAGAAATCCAGGATTGGTTTCTAAAAATATAATTATATCATTTACAGTTTCAATTGGTAGGCCCCACCATGCACTTCCGCCTTTGGGTAATATATTATTAGGATGTTTTCTATTATTAAATAATTTAAAAATAAGTTGAAATTTATTGTAAATAATTAATTTCAATAGCGATTTAATTGTTTTTAAACTGTAAAATTCAGATAGGAATATAGAAGGTACAACAACAAAATGCCCTCTTTTATTTGACAAGTTAAATTTGTAAAAAGAAACTCGGTCCATTCCTTTATGAAACCAATTTTCTGTTGGAATATCAAATGTTTCAATAAAATTTATTCCATAGTTTTTTGATAAATAATCCTCAATATAAGTGTTGTTTTTTATTGGGTAATCCTGCCCGCTAAGTAAAATACAATACCCTTTTCTACCGTCTGCTATTATTTGGTTTAATGAATTAATAGTAGCTTTAACTAAACCAATTCCACACCAAATTCCTTCTTCTCTTTTTTCATCACTAATGAAATGAATGTTTTTTAGGCCTTTTGCAGCTTCTAGAAATGGTTTACTATCCACTAATTTATCAACGTGAACATAAAAACTCACATGATTTCCCGACAATTTATTTATTAATCGAATTAACTGAAACGGGTTTTTATGAACCAGTATGATATAATTAATCATTTTTTTATAATTGCAATTTATCTTGTAAATATCGTTTTTTTTCATTTAATTTGAATGCTTAATGAGATGTTTTTTTATGTTCATTTATTATTTATTTCTTTTGAAATAATCCCTCATTGAAAATTTATTTGAAAATATTATGGCCAAAATTTCTGATTTAGAACTAATTCAAATACCCACAATTGAAGATCTACGTGGAAATTTAGCCTTTGTACAAAATGATATTTTACCTTTTGAACTAAAGAGAGTTTACTATTTATTTGATGTTCCAAGCACTGCGTTCCGAGGCGGGCATTCCCATATAAACCAACACGAAATATTAATTGCATTAAGCGGAAGCTTTGAAGTTACCTTAAACGACGGAAACGATAAAAAGAGTTTTCTGTTAAACAAACCAAATATTGGATTGCATATCCCAAAGGGAATTTGGCGTGAATTGGAGAATTTTT
Source organism: Bacteroidota bacterium (assembly GCA_947488545.1). Taxonomy (GTDB): domain Bacteria; phylum Bacteroidota; class Bacteroidia; order Flavobacteriales; family Flavobacteriaceae; genus Flavobacterium. The sequence goes on along the minus strand of CANKZE010000012.1, from coordinate 11,992 downwards.
CTTCAGGCGCAGTTTGTTTAGTTTTAGCTTCTGATGTTTTTGAAGAAGCAGATTATATTCGTGATTATAATGAATTTTTGAATTCTAAATAATGAAGTTACTTTATCTAGTTCCAAATATTAATAATGAAGGAGGAGTTGCACGTGTTTTATCAATAAAAACCTTTTATCTAATAGAAAAATGGGGCTACAAAATTGATATTCTAACTCAAAATAAAGGTGGTTTTCCGCAATTTTATAATTTTAATAAAAAAATTGGTTTCCACGACATGATTTTAAATGGAAATCCCATTCAGTTTTTAATCAATTATAGAAGAAAATTAAACGAGCAAATTGAATTACTAAACCCAGATCTCATAGTAGTTTGTGACAACGGATTGAAGGCTTTTCTTTTACCATTCCTGTTAAAAACAAAAATTCCAGTTGTTTTAGAAATTCATAATTCCTTAAATGAAGTTGAAAAGGAAAGCGATTCTATATTCAAAATAATTAGTTCACAATTGGCAATATTATTCAAGAAATTCGCCGCTAGAAATTTTGATAATTTTGTTGTTGAAACGAATGAAAGTATAAAAGAATGGAATGTGCCACATGGAATTATTATACCAAATCCACTTTGGTTTCAAACCGATAATTTAGCAAAACTAAATTCGAAAAAAGTGATTGCCGTTGGGCGTCATGTATATGAAAAAGGGTTCGATAGATTGCTTTATATTTGGAAAAGAATAGTCAAAAAGCATCCTGATTGGCATCTTGATATTTATGGAAAGTCCAGTGATGATTTATTTTTGCAAAAGCTAACTTCAGAATTGAACCTTACCAATAGCGTTAGTTTTTTTGAACCAACAAATGATATTGTTTCCAAATACCAAGAGAATTCAATTTATTTAATGACTTCAAGATTTGAAGGATTTGGAATGGTTTTGATTGAAGCTATGGCTACCGGATTGCCTTGTATCGCCTATGATTGTCCTTGTGGACCAAGAGGAATTATAACAAATAATTCTGATGGGATATTAGTTAAAAATGGCAACGAATCTGATTATGTTGAAGCTGTTTTGCATTTGATAAACAATGATTCGAAAAGAGTCGAAATGGGAAAAAACGCAAAAATAAAGAGTTTGAATTACAATATAGAGACCATTATGCCACTTTGGGATTCACTTTTTAAGGATATAAAAGCAAAATCTATTTCTTGACACTAATTTCACACAAATACCCAATTCTAAAAATAGTATAAAGAAATAAATTGGGATTATTTCCTTCCAAATTTCGATTTAGAAAACCTTCTGATATTTTGTAAAATACTGAAATTAAATACGTTAATTTCAATTTATTCAAAAGCAATAGTAACGAAATTAACCTTGAAAAATCCTTGTTTATTTTTCCTTCGTTATACAATTCAATCAAATTTTCAAGCGAACTTTTCGATTTAATTAAATACTCTTTATTGGTATCGATATCGCCGTGTTCTACTGGGTTATCAATATGTTTTAATTTGGGATTAAATTGGCTAAGTTGATACGAAAGTTGAGTGTCGTCATGGCCATATTTAGTAAGGTGAGAATCAAATTTTACTTGGTTAAAACAATCTTTTTTTATGACTGTATTATTGAATAACAATGATTGAAACGGAGTTAATTTTCTTTTTTCAACTGATTTATCTTCAATGAATTTCCCGTATTTCCATCGAAGCTTTTGAACGTTTGAAGGGCAATTTTCGGGATGTAATCTACCTCCGTAAATAATGTCAAAATCATTTATCCAAGAAACATAGTTGGATATATAATTATTTCGAATGATAATGGAATCGCCGTCTATAAATAGTAAATTCTCAAATTTAGCTTTGCTGGCGAGCATGTTTCTATTTTGTCTGTGAGCAATATTTACTTTAAGTTCAGTAAAATTGCAATTGAATAACGAATTTATTTTTTCGTTTTCTGAATTTAAGACCGATTTTGAGGCGTCATCTTGACATAAAATTTCAAAATCAATCCCACATTCCAAACACTGCATATGAAGTTCCAGTACTAATGGATACGCATTGTAATTGTATATTGGAATGAGAATGGAAAGCATTAAGCTATTTTTTGAACAACTTCAAAGATATTACTGTCTTCACATTTTAAAGTTTTCGATGGATATTTCATCAAAAGCGCATAATCGTGAGTGGCCATAATCACCGTTTTTCCAGAAGCATTAATTTTTCTCAAAACTTCCATTACTTCAATACTAGTCTGTGGGTCTAGATTTCCTGTAGGCTCATCGGCCAAAATTAATTCAGGATCATTAAGTAATGCTCTTGCAATTGCAACACGTTGTTGCTCACCGCCTGAAAGTTGGTGAGGCATTTTAGAAGCAAATGATTTCATGTCTACTTTATCTAAAACTTCGTCAATTTTATTTTGCATATCAACAAGGTCAATCCAACCTGTTGCTTTCAAAACAAAAATCATATTTTCATTGACAGTTCTGTCTGGTAAAAGTTTGAAATCTTGAAATACAATCCCTAATTTTCTTCTTAAAAATGGAATATCGTCTTCTTTTAAACTAGCTAAATCAAAATTCACAATGTTCGATTGCCCTTCAGTTAAAGGTAAATCTGCATATAAAGTTTTCATAAAACTACTCTTTCCAGAACCTGTTTTTCCAATTAAATATATGAATTCACCTTGGTTTACTTCCAAATTAACATTGGTTAAAATGACTTTTTCTTCTTGGTAAATAGTAACGTTTCTTAAAAATAAAATAGGTTGTGACATATGATTTCTTGTTTATTTTGTAAAAGTAATAAGTTTTACTGAAATACCAATTTCAATTTTCTTATTTATTGTTTAAAAATATGTTCATAATAATAATGAGAATAAGTTCGTTATAGAGTATAGAATTCGATATATTTGATAGTAATAATTTATTCCATTATGAGAAATCCATACAGGCTCCTTTTATTGTTGTTTTTAATGATAATCACAACCGTTTCTGCTCAGAAATCTGAAATATACACCAACGATTTAGAGGCTTATAATCAAGCAATTTCACTATATAATAATAAGCAGTATTTATCGGCTCAAATTATTTTTGAAAAAGTTAAATGGGAAAATCACGGGCAAGAAGTTCAATCAGATTGTGCTTTTTACAATGCAATGTGCGCAATAAAGCTAAATCAATCGAATTCCGATGTGCTAATGGAAAATTTCATTTTGGATAATCCAACAAGTGCTAAACTGAACATTGCCTACATCGAAATTGCCCAACATTATTTTGAGCAAGGAAGTTTTACCGAATCTTTAAAATGGTTTGAAAAAGTGGACGAAAGTGGTTTGTCAAATGATGATATTGATAAATTTAATTTCCAAAAAGGGTATGCTTTTTTCGCAGCAAAGAATAAATCACAAGCAACAACTTATTTCAATAAAGTGATTAATTCAAAAATATATGCAGTGCAAGCCAAGTATTATTTAGGTTTTATGGCTTACGAAGGGGATGATTATAAAAATGCCAATAAGTATTTTGATCAAGTTGCAGAGGATAAAAAATACAAAGAAAAGTTGTCCTATTTTCAGGCTGACATGAGTTTTAAATCTGGAAATTTCCAAAAAGCAATCGACCTTGGATCAGTAGCTTTGAACAAATCAAATGCTTTAGAAAAATCGGAATTGAATAAAATAATTGGCGAAAGCTATTTCAATTTGAATGAATTCGAAAAAGCAATTCCATTTTTAAATCAGTATAAAGGCAAAAAAGGAAAGTGGAACAATACTGATTATTACCAATTAGGATTTGCCTATTATCAGCAAAATGATTTTGAAAATGCAATAACTCAGTTTAATAAAATCATAGATGGTAACGACTCAGTTGCTCAAAATGCTTATTATCACTTGGGTCAGAGTTATTTAAAAACCAACAGAAAGCAACAGGCATTAAATGCATTCAAAAATTCATCTGAAATGATATTTGATTTAAAAATTCAAGAAGATGCTTTTTTGAATTATGCGAAATTGAGTTATGATATCGGAAATTCCTACCAAAGTGTTCCCGATGTTTTGACTTCATTTTTAAATAAATATCCAAATTCACCAAGTAAAACAGACGTTGAAACGTTATTAATTAATTCATTTATCACTTCAAAAAATTACAAAGGTGCTCTAGAATTATTAGAAAAGAATAAAAGTTTTGCTAATAAACAAGCGTATCAAAAAGTTACATTTTACAGAGGTATAGAATTATTTACCGATGGAAATTATCAAGAAGCATTATCAATGTTCAAGAAATCAATTGGTGAGCAGCAAGATGTAAAATTTACTTCTCGCGCTACTTTTTGGAAAGGGGAAACAGAATTTGTGTTGGATAATTTCAATGAATCATTGATAAGTTTCAAACAATTTATGGCGTTTTCTGAATCGAAAAATACTTCAGAGTTTAAAAACATCAATTACAATATTGCTTATTCCTATTTTAAGTTAAAAGAATACGATCAAGCGGGAGATTTTTTCCAAGCTCATATTGAAGCAGTTAAAGACGATAAAATTCGTTTAAACGATGCGTATTTGAGATTGGGCGACAGCCGATTTGTAACTGCAAAATACTGGCCAGCAATGGACGCATACAATAAAGCAATCGATTTGAAAAGTATCGATGCTGATTATGCTGCTTTTCAAAAAGCAATTAGCTACGGATTTGTCTCTAAAAACGACAAGAAAATAGATGATTTGAATAAGTTAATTGCAACCTATTCAAAATCGCAATATCGTGATGATGCCTTATTTGAATTGGGAAATACTTACGTTGCGGAAAAGAATTATGATTTAGCAATAAAAACCTACGATCAGTTATTGACTGAATTTAAAAAAGGTTCTTATGCCTCAAAATCGATATTGCGCCAAGGTTTGATTTATTACAATACTGAAAAAGACGATTTAGCTATTGCAAAATTTAAGAAAGTTGCAGCTGAATTTCCAAAATCTCCAGAAGCCTTAGAAGCTGTTTCTACTGCTAGAATTATTTATGTGGACAATGGAAAAGTCGATGAATATGCAACTTGGGTTAGAACTTTAGATTTTGTTTCTGTTACAGATGCTGAATTAGATAACGATACATTCGAAGCTGCTGAAAAACAATTTTTGCAAAACAATACCAAACTAGCAATTGCAGGTTTTAGCAGTTATGTTTCTAAATTTCCAAATGGGAATCATGCTTTAAACGCTAATTTTTATTTAGCTCAATCGTATTATGCTGATGGATTAGAAGCAAATTCAGTAACAAATTACGAATATGTAATTTCGAAATCGAGAAACGAATTTACAGAACAAGCCCTGGCTAGATTGGCAGAAATTCATATTAAATCAAATGACAATACTAAGTTAGTTCCAATATTAAAACGTTTAGAAACAGAAGCTGATTTTCCTCAAAACATAACATTTGCTCAAGCGAACTTGATGAAAACCTACTACGAGCAAAAGGATTATGTAAATGCTGTTTTGTATGCTGATAAGGTATTAAGTAATCCAAAAACAGATGATAAAGTGAAAAGTGATGCGCAAATAATAATTGCAAGAGCCGCTTTTAATTCTAATGATTTGCCAAAAGCACGACAAGCGTATTCAAAATTATTGACAATTGCAAAAGGGGAGTTGGCTGCCGAAGCATTTTATTTTGATGCTTATTTTAAAAATTCTGACGGAAAATTTGAGGAATCAAATACGGTAGTTCAAAAATTAACTAAAGATTATTCGGGTTATAAATATTTTGGTGCAAAAGGCTTGGTCGTAATGGCTAAAAATTTCTACGGATTGAAGGATAGTTTTCAAGCCACCTATATTTTAGATAGTGTGATTAAAAATTTTACTTCATTTCCTGATGTAGTTGAAGAAGCTCAAAAGGAATTGGATAGTATTAAAACAGAAGAAGCAAAGACGAATTCATCGGTTACAAATTAAATAAATAATCAAATGACAAAGATATTTCAAAATAATATTGGGCTAGTAATAATTCTAATGGCTTTCCAATTTTCTTTTGCTCAAAAGAAAGACGAAAATATCGGTACTGAAGTGGTAAACGTTGTAAAGCCGTATACTCCAACAATCTCTGACGCATTTAAAGTTAAGGAAATACCATCTCTTGAAGATGCTGATAATTCTAAAAAAGAGGATATAAAATACAATTTCTTTTCATTTCCCGTGGCCTCTACTTTTGTACCAATAAAAGGGCGTGCTGCCAATGTTGATAAGTCTCAAGCGGAAAAATTATATAAGAATTTTGCCAATCTGGGTTTGGGAAATTACACCTCGCTTAATGCCGAACTTTTTGTTACAGAAAATATTAGCGATCACGAATATATTGGAGGTATGTTCAGACATCTTTCGTCTCAAGGTGGAATAAAAGACGTTGCCTTAAAAAATGATTTTTATAAGACTTCAGTAGATTTAACTTATGGAAATCAACTAGACAATTTGATTTGGATTTCAGATTTAGGATTCCAAAACCAAATGTATAATTGGTACGGAATTCCTGAAAATTTTACTCAACCAACTATCGATAGAATTAATCCGAAACATAGTTTTAACAATTTTTATATTGGAACAAATTTAAGTTTGACCAACAGTTTTTTTAAAGACGCTAGTTTGAAATACAATCGTTTTTGGGATGCCAATGGATCAGCTGAAAACAGATTTTACGTGAAGCCTTCATTCGAGTTTGATATTTTGAGACAGAAAATAAAAACCAATTTAATTGTAGATTATTTAGGTGGTAGTTTTGAGAAAAGCTTCCTAGGAACTAGCTCGATGAAATATGGTTTTACCAATTTTGGAATTCATCCAAGTATAGCGGTTAATAAAAATGATTGGGCAATAAATCTTGGCGCTTCCGTATTTTATAGTGCCGATAACGAAAATAATAGTAGTAAAATATTTGTGTATCCGCAGGTTAATGCTTCATTAAAAGTAGTTGGTGATTTTATGATTTTTTACACTGGGGTAGAGGGTAGCTTGGACCAAAATTCGTATCGTGATTTCTCAAATGAAAATCCGTTTGTTTCGCCAACATTAGCAATTGCTCCCACCGACAAGCAGTTTGATTTATTTGCTGGAATAAAAGGAAAATTGTCAAATAATGTGAGTTATTCAATGCGTGGTTCAGTTCAAAATAAAAAAAACAAACCATTATTTAAAAGCAATGAATTCAATATGTTTGCAACAAATTCAGAGAGCTACCAATTTGGAAATTCTTTTGGAGTAGTTTACGATGATATCAGAACGGTGAGTTTATTTGGAGAATTAAAAGCCGATTTTTCTAAAGATGTAACCATAGGATTAAACGGTTCTTACAGTCGATTTTTCACTACATTTCATGAAGAAGCTTGGAATTTACCAACATTAAAAATAGGATCTGATATTAACGTAAATATCACTAAAAAATGGTTTGCTGGTGCAAATGTGTTCTACGTTGGCGAAAGAAAAGACATTGTTTATATTCAAAGTATGATAACCATATTCCCACCGGCTTATTATCCTGAAACGACCAATATCAAAGGTTATTTGGATGCTAATTTAAATATTGGTTACAACCACAGCGATCGATTAACAGGATTTTTAAAATTCAATAATATTGCCAATCAATCCTATCAAAAATGGTTGAATTATCCTGTTCAAGCACTTCAAATAGTATTGGGAGCAAGCTATAAATTTGATTTCTAATTTTTTACCACAAAAGACTTATGTTACTTTTGTAATTAACTTTGTTCCTTTTGTTGTTAATTTTTCGCTATGACTTTCAAACAAAAAATACATCAGTATTACACCCAACAAGTTCAAGATAAAATCGATGTTTTTCGGGATATGATTTCGGCCTTGACCGAGGATTCAAAGAATGATGCCAAAGGATCAGCTGGAGACAAACATGAAACCGCTTTATCGATGATGCATTTGGAACAAGAAAAACTCAACTACAAACTCAAAGAAGTTTTAGACCAAAAAGCGATTTTAGACAAAATAGATGCAAGTTTAACCCATACAAATATAGGTTTAGGAAGTTTGGTTCAAGCCAATGGGATTTATTTGTATTTGAGTTTGGCTTTACCAAAAATCACCATTGATCAAGTAAATATTATAGCACTTTCTCCGCAATCGCCACTTGGAGAAAAATTAATGGGCAATAAAGTAGGATTTGAATTCGAAATTAACGCCACAAAATATCATATTGATAGCATTTTATAAATTGATATTTTACAATTTATAACTTACCTTCAGCTAATTCTGAATTTTACTTTCATATTTATATAAAAATCTATTTATTTATTAATAATTATAACTAAATATTTCTATTTGGTTTCAAAAAGGAATCATAATATTCAATTTTGCAAAAGTAAAAATATAATATTATGTGTGGAATTTTAGCCATTATAGGAAAAGGAAAAGAAGAAGGATTAGTAAAGGAACTTTCTAAAAGAATGTCACATCGTGGACCAGATGAAAGCGACTTAAAGATTACAGAGAACGGACACATATTAAGTCATGAAAGATTATCAATAATTGATTTACATTCTGGGAGACAACCAATACAGGGTTCAAAAACAGCATGGATGGTTCACAATGGAGAAGTATACAATCACCAAGAATTACGGGATGGAATTTTAAAACACCATACTTTCAGAACAAAATCAGATTCTGAAGTGATAGTGCATTTATACGAAGAATTTGGATATGATTTTTGTGATTTGTTGGATGGAGATTGGGCGTTCGTAATTGTTGATGGTGACGATTATATTGCGGGTCGCGACCCAATGGGGGTTAAACCTTTGTACTATGGATTGGACGAAAGAGGTCGAACTTACTTTTCTTCGGAAATGAAACCAATTGCCGATCAATGCAAAACGTTTTCTACATTTCCACCAGGACATTACTACACCCCAAAAACAGGTTTTGTAAAATATTACCATCCAGAATATGAAGATTACTCAAAAGCCGATCACGAGTTGGATTTGGAATTAATCAGAACTTCATTAACTGAAGCTACCCGAAAAAGATTAATGAGCGATGTGCCAATTGGTGTTTTATTATCCGGAGGATTAGATTCATCATTAACATCTTCAATAGCCTCAAGATTATTAGCAGAAAGCGGTAAAAAATTACATTCTTTTTCAATTGGTTTGGATGCCAATGCTCCCGATGCTTTGGCAGCAAAAAAAGTAGCTGAGTATTTAGGGACCGAACATCATGAAATACACTTTACAATTGAGCAAGGAATTGAGATTTTAGATAAATTGATTTGGCATTTAGAAACCTATGATGTAACGTCCATTCGCGCCAGTACACCAATGTATTTCTTATCAAAAGCAATCACTGATAGGGGAATTAAAGTGGTTTTATCAGGCGAAGGAGCCGATGAAATATTTGGAGGTTATTTGTATTTTAGAAATGCTCCTTCACCAGTAGATTTCCAAAAAGAAACTATCGAAAGAGTTCAAAAATTATTTACAGCCGATTTATTGAGAGCTGACAAATCTACAATGGCTCATGGTTTAGAAGCTAGAGTACCCTTTTTAGATAAAGAATTTTTGGATATAGCGATGTTGATCAAAGCCGAAGAAAAACAGCCCAAAACATATGATGGAAAAGAAAAATACATACTTAGAAAAGCTTTTGACACCCCTGATAATCCGTATTTGCCAGATGAGGTTTTGTGGAGGCAAAAAGAACAATTTTCGGATGGGGTAGGTTACAATTGGATTGATCAATTAATCGAGTTTTGTTCATCAAAAGTTACGGATGTTGAATTGGAATCTGCATCTTCTTTATTTCCTTATAATACACCTACAACCAAGGAAGCGTATTATTACAGAACGATTTTCCATAAATATTATCCACAATCAAGCGCTGCAGAGACCGTTAGAAAATGGATTCCAAAATGGCAGGAAAACCAAGATCCTAGTGGAAGAGCTAATGCCGCTCACGTAAATGCGGATATCGATATTGCCAAAACAAGTGTGATTTTTAGTTAGTTTTTTATTGCATTTTGTTTCAAACGCTTACTATTTAGTAAGCGTTTTTTATTGGTAAAAATCGAAGCAGTAATTAACCGATATATGTTAATAACTTAAGCTATAAAACAAGCGATTTAAGGCGATATTAATTCTTGTTTGACTATATTTGTACGTTAAACAAAAAAATATTCAGAATTACATTAATATGAGCGAAGAAATAAATAAAAATAATTATTCAGCAGATAGTATTCAGGCATTAGAAGGAATGGAGCACGTAAGAATGCGTCCATCGATGTATATTGGAGATGTAGGAGTTAGAGGATTACACCACTTGGTTTATGAAGTAGTTGACAACTCAATTGACGAAGCAATGGGAGGCCATTGTGACAGAATTATAGTAGATATTAACGAAGACGGATCTATTTCTGTTGAAGATAATGGACGTGGTATTCCTGTTGGAATTCACAAAAAAGAAGGTGTTTCTGCACTTGAGGTTGTAATGACTAAAATTGGTGCCGGTGGTAAGTTTGATAAAGATTCCTATAAAGTATCTGGAGGACTTCACGGTGTTGGGGTTTCTGTGGTAAATGCATTGTCAAATCATTTAAGAGCAACGGTTCATAGTAGCGACGGAAAGATATACGAACAAGAATATGAAAAAGGAAAAGCCCTTTATCCGGTAAAACAAATTGGAGAAACTACTAAAAGAGGAACTATTGTTACTTTTTATCCAGATCCATCAATATTTACTCAAACTATTGAATATTCATATGATACTTTGTCAGCGCGTATGCGTGAATTGTCATTCTTGAATAAAGGAATAACTATTATTTTCACTGATAAAAGAGAAGTAGATAAAGATGGTAATTTTCTTTCTGAAACTTTCCATTCTAATGAAGGTTTAAAAGAATACATCAGATATTTAGATGGAAATCGTGAACCTATTATTGCTCATGTAATTTCAATGGATTCTGATAAAGGAGAAATTCCTGTTGAAGTAGCTTTGATATACAACACAAGTTACTCAGAGAATATTTTTTCTTATGTAAATAATATTAACACTCACGAGGGAGGAACGCACTTACAAGGTTTTAGAACAGGTTTAACAAGAGCCTTGAAGAAATATGCGGATGCTTCAGGAATGTTAGACAAATTGAAATTCGAAATTGCTGGTGATGACTTCCGTGAGGGATTAACTGCAATTATTTCTGTAAAAGTAGCTGAACCACAATTTGAGGGACAAACAAAAACTAAACTAGGAAATAGAGAAGTTGTTGCGCCGGTGAGTCAAGCGGTGAGTGAAATGGTTGAAAATTATTTGGAAGAAAATCCAAATGATGCTCGTATAATAGTTCAAAAAGTAATTCTTGCTGCTCAAGCTCGTCATGCTGCTAAGAAAGCACGTGAAATGGTTCAACGTAAAACCGTTTTAGGTGGTGGAGGATTGCCAGGAAAATTATCTGATTGTTCTGAACAAGATCCTGCACGTTGTGAAGTTTATCTAGTCGAGGGAGATTCGGCTGGTGGAACTGCAAAGCAAGGTCGTGACAGAGCTTTTCAAGCAATTTTACCTTTAAGAGGTAAGATTTTAAATGTTGAAAAAGCAATGCATCACAAAGTTTTTGAGAATGAAGAAATCAGAAATATTTTTACTGCTTTAGGAGTTACTGTTGGTACTGCTGAAGATAGTAAAGCATTAAACTTAGAAAAATTACGTTACCATAAAGTAATAATTATGTGTGATGCCGATGTCGATGGTAGTCACATTTCAACTTTGATTTTAACTTTCTTCTTCCGTTTTATGAAGGAATTGATTGAAGGTGGTCACGTTTATATTGCTGCTCCTCCTTTATATTTAGTTAAAAAGGGAAATAAAAAGGAATATGCTTGGAATGATGTGCAACGCGATCAAGCGAATGAAAGAATGGGAGGTAGCGCCGCTATTCAACGTTATAAAGGTCTTGGAGAGATGAATGCAGAGCAATTATGGGAAACCACAATGGATCCTAATTTC
>CANKZE010000011.1 GCA_947488545.1 Bacteroidota bacterium | reverse complement strand
TGTCGCTATCGCCAACCGGATATGAAGGAGCAAAACTAAACAGTTCCGAAATTAAAGGCTGGGATTTTGAAAAAGTAAAAAAGGAAGCGGAGCAAAAATGGAACTCTGAATTATCGAAAATCCAAATTACATCGGACGATAAAGACAAAAAAACGGTTTTCTACACGGCTTTATACCACACCATGATGCAACCGAATATTGCACAAGATTTAGATAAAAAATACCGCGGTAGAGACAACAAAATTCATGTTGCCGAAGGATTTGATTACTATTCTGTTTTTTCACTTTGGGATACGTTTCGCGCTGCACACCCACTTTACACATTGATTGACAAAAAACGAACTGCCGATTTTATCAATACGTTTTTAAAACAATACGAGCAAGGTGGCAGGTTGCCCGTTTGGGAATTGGCTTCCAATGAAACCGATTGTATGATTGGCTACCATTCCGTTTCGGTGATTGCCGATGCGATGGCAAAAGGCATCAAAGGGTTCGATTACGAAAAGTGTTTTGAAGCCGCTAAACATTCAGCCATGCTCGATCATTTAGGTTTGGACGCTTATAAACGACAAGGTTTTATTTCGATGGACGACGAACACGAAAGCGTTTCAAAAACATTGGAATATGCTTACGACGATTGGTGTATTGCACAAATGGCCGAAATTTTAAATAAAAAAGAAGACTACAATTATTTTATGAAGCGCTCCCAGAGTTGGAAAAATGTCTTCGATTGGAATGCCGGTTTCATGCGACCAAAGAAAAACGGAGGTTGGAACAAGCCATTCGATCCAAGGGAAATCAACAATAATTTTACCGAAGGCAACTCGTGGCAATATTCGTTTTTTGTACCTCAAGATATTCCTGGCATGATTGAAGCCTATGGCGGAAAAGATAAGTTTGAAGCCAAACTCGACGAAATGTTCAATAGCGAAAGCAAAACTACCGGTCGTGAACAAGCCGATGTTACGGGATTAATTGGTCAATATGCGCATGGAAATGAGCCGAGTCATCACATGGCATATTTGTACAATTACGTTGGTAAACCAGAAAAAACGACTGAAAAAGTGCATTTTATTTTAGATAATTTCTACAAAAATGCCCCAGACGGATTAATTGGAAATGAAGACTGCGGACAAATGAGCGCTTGGTATGTGTTAAGTTCAATGGGAATTTATTCCGTGACGCCTGGAATACCCCAATGGAGCGTAACGCAATCTAGTTTTGATTCTATCAAAGTTAATTTTGAAGACAAAACAACCAAAGAAATTTCCAAAAAAATGCCCGCTAGAGCAATGGAAAATTTTGGTATAAATAGCAATTACAAAGACATTGCTGTAGGTTATTCTTATGATGAAATAATTCCTGCTCCACTAATTCAAGCCGAGGGCAAGGCGTTTAAAGATAAATTGGCAATTGATATTGTATCACAAAATCCAACAGATAAAATATTCTATATAGTTTTTGAAAAGGACGTTGATTATTCAACTATAAAAATGACATATGTTCCGTACATAAAGCCATTTTATATTGAAGCTTCTTCCACAATACAAGCCTATATTATAAATGATAACGGTCAAAGCGCAACAGTTTCAGCCCAATTTTACAAAAAACCATCCAATTATACCATCGAGATAAAATCCAAATACAATCCGCAATATACTGCCGGTGGCGATGAAGGAATTATTGACGGAATTTACGGAACTGAAAACTGGCGAAAAGGCGAGTGGCAAGGGTATCAAAGTCAGGATTTTGAAGCAGTAATTAATCTACAAACCGAGAATAACGTATCCAATTTCAGTGCTACATTTCTGCAAGATTCGGGTTCGTGGATTTTAATGCCAACGAAAGTCGACTATTATGTGTCGAATGACAATGTGAATTTCACCTTAGTAGGAAGTGTAAATAATTCAATCAGTCCAAGATACTCAGTAAACAAAATTGAGAATTTCGAATATAAATCGCCTCAAGAACTAAAAGCAAAATACGTTAAAGTGAAAGCTTACAATTTTGGAAAACTTCCCGATTGGCATCTTGGTGCTGGTGGCGATGCCTTTATTTTCATTGATGAAATAACCATTAAATAATTTTTGTGAAATGCTGCGGTTGCTTTGCGTAACTTTGTGAAACAATTTTTAATTTAAATATAACTCCGTGAAACGCTGTGTTGCTTTGAGTAACTTTGTGAAATAGCCTATGAAAATTGCCTTAATCCAAGCGCCATTACTTTGGGAAAACCCAAAACAAAATCGGAATTATTTCGAAGAAAAAATCAATTCCATTACTGAAACTATCGATTTGATTGTCCTTCCAGAAATGTTCACTTCTGGGTTTACCATGAATCCAAAATTCGTTGCTGAGGTCATGCAAGGCGAAACCGTTTTGTGGTTACAAGCATTGGCGAAAGCCAAAAATTCGGCAATCACAGGAAGTTTGGTAATCCAAGAAAATGGGAATTATTATAATCGGTTGGTGTTTGTTTTTCCATCGGGAGAAATCAAAACCTACGATAAAAAACACTTGTTTACCTTAGCTGGCGAGGATAAAGCCTACACTCCGGGAACTCAAAAATTGCTTATTGAATACAAAGGGTTTAAAATTTGTCCGCTGATTTGCTACGATTTACGCTTTCCAGTTTTTGCTAGAAATACTGAAGAGTATGATGTATTAATTTATGTTGCCAATTGGCCCAAACCTAGAATTAATGCTTGGGACGCCCTATTAAAAGCGCGCGCTATTGAAAACATGTGTTATACTATTGGAGTAAATAGAATTGGTGGAGACCCTAACAAACACGATTATCCGGGGCATTCTCAAGCGATTGATGAATTAGGAAATTACCTGATTGAGCCTCAAGAAACTGAAGGCGTTTTTATTACTACTTTAAACAAAAATACATTGGTAGCAACCCGAAAAAAGTTTGGGTTTTTGAACGATCGCGATGCGTTTACAATGTAGTTTACCTCGACAAATCAAAGGTTTGATCCACATCCCAATTGCTGCGAACATCAATTTCTTTAGGAAAATAAATCACTTCTTCGGGCTGTCGCCTTTCTAAGAAATTCCCAGAATCCCACTCCTTATTTCCATTGGCATCATAAATCACGCGAAGGGTATATTTTGCAGGTTCTAAAAACATAAAATCTACGAAATTGACTTTGTCTAAAAATTCAGAAGTAACTACATCGCCTCTGTCGTTGGTTAATTGAACAATAACGGGAAACTGTTTTATATTGGATAAATTCACCCGTAAATTCCCATAATCAGTGGTGTTTCTTGTATTTACCTTATAGGATAACGTATCGTTTTTTTGACCTAAATAATCGGTTAATGCTCCAGGAAGCAACTGAAATTTATAACTTTGCAAAGGCTCTTTTGGAATATCAAATTTTAATTCTTGTTTATAAATATCATAACTCGTAGTGAATTTAACATTCACAGAATCTTTATCGGTAACCTTAATTTTAGATTCATCAAATTTCACTAACGGGCGAGTGGAATAAATTGTAAATTGATCTAATTTCGATAATCCCAAGCTCGATTTTGGAGAAAAACTTAAGGTATCTTTCTTCTGTTCGGTTTTCTTAAAGGTATACGATTTATTGTAATTTTCATTGGCTACAGCCAAATTTAAAGAGTCAACTTTAATCGGTTTATACCAAACTTGCACAGAATCTTTAGACGGATATTTGGTTACAATTGTTGGTATAATCTCATTCCCTTTTTTAAGTACCACTTTCATGTTTTTCGGATTTCCTTCGTAACCTAAAATCAATTTATTTCCGGTAGTTTGAAAAGGTTTTACAGTTTTAAAAGCCAAAACTTCCTTGAATAATTTCAAGTCAAATAGGCTGTCATTTGGAATAGTAACTAACTGTTTTCTGAACCCAATTTTATCGTCCTTCGGATTGAATTTATTGTTGCTATTGGCATCTTTCATCGCAATCAAAAGGTATTTACCCGCTTTTACATTCTCAATTTTAAAGGTTTTCAAACTGTCCAAAGTATTGGTAATGTATCTTGGAACAGATTTATAAACTACCGAATCATTGAATTTATCATTCACCTCATACAACATCACCGATACAAACGAATCTTCCTTTTTATTCAACGCATCTTTAATCGTTCCGCCCACTTTCAACGAGTCGATGTAGCTCCCCGTAGAAAAAATATACTTGAACTGGTTATAAGGATTCCCCTCGTTATTGTCCTCGATGCTTTGCCCAAAATTGAAACTATAGGTCGTATTTTCTTGTAAAGTATCTTTAATTTTGATGTTAATTATTTTGCTCGGAGTAAGCGGAGAAACCTCAGGATTGTATTTCAATGGTGGAGAAATAATCAGCTGCTTGTTTAGGTTTTTCAATTTTACGTATTCGTCAAACGTCAAATTTATTTCCTTTCCTTTAAAATTTACACTTAAATTTTTTGGGAAACTCGCTTTCAAAACGGGTGCAATAGTATCTTTTAACCCGCCAGTAATATAGCCGCGTTTAGCGCAACCAATAACGGTCAGCGCCAATAAAATAAAAATATACCTGATTTTGTTTTTCAACATGCGTTTCTAAATTTGATGACACAAATTAACAATTATATTTTCTGTATTCGAAATCTTTTGACTTTTTATTAGGAGCTATTCCGGCTATCATTCCAAATCCTCGCTAAAAAGCTCGGGATTTTCCCTTCTATCCGGGCTAAAAATCAAAAAAAAATCCCCGTTTCTCAACAGGGATTTGATTTATTTATATTTAGTTTCCGTTCGCCAATCTTCTGTCGCGCAACCAATACTTAGTTCGTTTAACCAAGTAAAACATCACCGGAACCATTACTAATGTTAATACCGTAGCATAAGTCAATCCGAAGATAATGGTCCACGCCAATGGACCCCAGAAAACTACGTTATCACCCCCAACATAAATGTGCGGATTTAAATTGGTTACCAAAGAGAAGAAGTCAAAATTCAAACCAATCGCCAATGGAATCAATCCTAAAATTGCCGTTAATGCCGTTAATAATACCGGACGTAAACGAGATTTCCCCGATTGGATAATTACTTCTTTAATTTCAGCAATGGTTAAATCATCGTGCGAAGTTTGTTTGTTTTCACTCACTTTTTCGTCCATCAACAACACAAAGAAATCCATTAATACAATTCCGTTTTTCACTACAATTCCCGAAAGTGCAATAATTCCCATCATCGTCATCAAGATTACGAAATCCATTCCTGCAAAAACATATCCGTAGAAAACCCCACTGAAACTTAGTAAAACAGTGAACATGATAATCGCCGTTTTCGAAATAGAATTAAACTGTAACACAATGATTATCGTGATACTTGCTAATGCTAACAGTAACGCTCCAAATAAGAAACCAGAATCTTTTTTCTGTTGTTCTTGCTCTCCAGAGAAAGAATAAGTGATGTCGCCCGCCATTTTATAATTGGCCGCTTTCAAAGAAGCTTCAATTTGCTTGGTAATTCCGTCACCTGTAAATCCAGTAATTACGTTAGAATAAATCGTCATAATTCGTTTTGAATTCTTACGTTTTATTTGGTTGAACGTGAATTTTTTCTCTGTTGTTGCTAAAGATGAAATCGGAACTTGAACAATTTGTCCGTTGTTTTGATTTCTAAAAGTAACCGGTTGATTGAACAATACACTTTCGTTTTTGCGTTGGTCTTCCTGTAAACGCATCACAATATTGTAATCGTCTTTTCCTTCTTTATAAGTCGAAATTTCTTGTCCGTAAATTGCTCTTCGCATTGTAAATCCTAGTTGGCCTGTGCTTGCGCCCAAACTTCCAATACTTACGCGATCAACATTTACTTCCATTTCAGGACTTTCTTTGTTAACATCAATATTTAATTTTTCAATTCCTTCAATATTTTTCGAATTGATGAATGCAATTACTTTATTGGCTTCAACCAACATTTCATCGTAGTTAGTTCCCGACAATTGCAAACTGATTGGATATCCTGAAGGCGGTCCGTTAGAATCTTTCTCCACGATAATTTTTGCTCCAGCAATCGCTTTTACTTTCGAACGAATTTCTTCTAAAATGTCGCTTGTATTTACGTCTTTTCTAAATTTATATTCTGTGAAATTTACCGTTACTTTTCCTTTATAAGGCGTTTCCGATTGATTTCCAGAATCTACATTTGGATTTCCAGCACCTTTTCCAACTTGTGAAACGATACTTTCGGCCAAATAATTTTCATCATTTTCAACGTATTTTGCTAAAATCGCAATCACTTGTTTTTCAACAAATAAATTGGCTTTATTGGTTTTTTCAATTTCTGTTCCTTGCGGATATTCAATATAAACTATCGCTTGATTTGGAATGTTCTTTGGGAAAAACAAAGTTTCTCTTGGAAACAGCTTCAATAAAACTACTGAAAAAATTAACAATCCAATAATCCCAACTAAGGCAATTAAAGATTTTTTTCCTGTCAAAATTTTACCAAGGAATACTTGGTATTTTTTCTCTAATCCCGGGAAGAAACTGTGTTGGAAATCCTGAGTCCATTTGTAAATATACAAATGATAAGCCCACATCAATACTAAAGCAATTATGATTAAATGTCCAATCGCTTTCATCCAAACGGTATTGGAAATATTCCCTGGAATTACAAATAAAAATCCTGAAACGATAAAAATAATGGTGTATTTCTTCAACGCTTTTTTAGAGATATTTCTATCTTCAATATCCATAAAACCACCAGTCATAGCAGCATTAATTACCATCGCCACGAATAATGAAGCGCCCAATACGCAGGATAAAGTAATCGGGAAATAAACCATGAACTTACCAACCGTTCCAGGCCATAATGCCAATGGAATAAAGGCCGCTAAAGTCGTTGCCGTTGATGAAATTACTGGCCAAGCGATTTCGCCAATACCAATTTTAGAAGCTTCAATTCGCCCTAAACCTTTTTTCATGTTGGCAAAAACGTTATCCACCACAACAATTCCATCGTCAACTAGTAATCCTAATCCCATTACTAATCCAAATAAAACCATGGTATTCAATGTGTAACCAAAAGCAGATAAAATCGCAAATGCCATCAACATGGAAAGTGGAATTGCGGCTCCTACGAAAAGGGAATTTCTCAATCCCATTGTGAACATCAACACAATCATTACTAGGATAATTCCAAAAATAATGTGGTTTGACAATTCGCTTACTTGGTGCTCCACTTTGTTAGATTGGTCGTTGGTCATTTTGACGCTCAAATCTTTCGGCAAAACATTTTCTTGCGCTTTTGCAACAATTTCTTTAACTTGATCCAAGGCTGAAATCATGTTTTGACCCGCACGCTTTTTGATATTCAACATCACCACTTCCTGTCCTCTTTCACGAGCGTAGGTTGTTTTTTCTTTTTCCTTGAAATTGATTACAGCAATGTCTTTTAGATAAACCGTTCCTCCAAAAGATTTCACCACTACGTTTTCAAGGTCTTTAGGATTTTTTATTTCACCTACAATTCGAATATTATTTCGAGATCCTTGTGAAATTAAATTTCCTCCTGAAAGTGTCATATTTTCATATTTCACTGCATTTTGAATGTCGTCAAAACTTACTTTTGCAGCGTTCATTTTGAACACATCAATCGCAATTTCAACTTCTTTATCATCTACCCCTAAAATGTCCACTTTTTTTACTTCAGGGACATTTTCAATCTCGTCTTTTAGGTATTCACCATATTTTTTAAGTTGTTGTGTTGTGTAATTTCCTTTCAAATTAATATTTAAAATCGGCACTTCTTCCGAAATATTAATATTGAAAATACTAGGTTCTACCTTGCTTCCGTTGTCAAGATTCGGCCAATCGGTATCGGCTTTCGCCATATCGGTTTTATCTTTTATTCTGATTTTAGCTTCCTCGATTGAAACATTTTGTTCAAATTCAACGACTACAATTCCGTAATCTTGAAACGAACTTGAGGTTACTTTGGTTACACCAGAAATATTTTTAAACTGATCTTCAAGAGGTTTTATTACCAATTTTTCAACGTCTTCAGATGAGTTTCCTGGGAAAACAGATGAAACGTAAATTTTGTTTTCTAAAATCTCAGGGAAATTTTCACGTGGCATATTGATGTACGCCATCGTTCCCATTACCACAATAATAAAAGTTAGAATGTAAACCGTAATTCGGTTGTCAACAGCCCAACTTGAAATGCCAAATTCTTTTTTTTGATGACTCATTATATAAGAGTTATTTTAAATTTTTAAATTATAAATTTTGAATTGAATAGTAGTCAATTTTTATTTCCCCTTCGGGGGTTAGGGGGCCTAGAAGTTTAGTTTCATTCCTTCTGATACTGTTTTTACTCCGTCGCCAACTAATACTGTTTTTGGCTCTAATCCGCTTAAAATTTCAGTAAAATTATCAGATGTTTTACCCACTTTTACAATTACCTTTTTCGCAATTCCAGTTTTGTCTTTCACCGATGAAACTTCAAAAACAAATTGGTTTCCGTCTGCATCTTCTTGAATCACATTTGATGGAACTACAACTGCTTTTGCATTGGTATAATCGGTAATTTTTAGTTTCGCCACTTGGTTTGGACGCAATAAATTATCAGTATTTGGAACGGAAACTTCAATTCCGAAACTTCTATTATTTGGATTGATGTTGTTTCCTACCTGACGAATTTTACCATTAAATGATTTTCCTAAAGAAGCCAAATAAACACTTACTTCAGTTCCTACTTTCAATTTTCCAATGTAACTTTCAGGAACGGTTGTTGAAATGAACATGTTATTTAAATTTACAATTCTCATTAATCCTTGTCCAGGCCCAACCACTTGTCCTCTTTCAGCAATTAACTCGTCAATTACACCGTTAAATGGAGCAATAACTCTAGTTTTTGCCAATTGCGCTTTCATTTGGGAAACCGCTTTTTGCTGGCTTACCATATTCGTTTGTGCTTGTAAATATTGAATTTCAGACCCAATTTTTTGATCCCATAAACGTTTTTGTCTTTCGAAAGTTGTTTTAGCTAAAGCCAATTGGTTTTCTAATTGCGCCAATTGCTGACTTAATCCACCATCATCAATAGTTCCTAAAACCTGACCTTTGCTTACTTTTTGTCCTGCAATTACATTAACAGTATTTAAAATTCCAGCAAATTGTGGGTAGATAATTAAGTTCTCTTTTGTATTCACATTTCCTTGAACTTCTAAATAATGACTGAAAACAGTGTCTTTTACCATTTCCACAGAAACCAACGCTTCTTCTGTTTTTTTCACGTCCAATTCTGCTATTGCATTGTCAAGCTGTGTTAATTGCGTTTGCAATTCTGCTCTTTTTGCTTTTATAGAAACCAAGTTTTTTGAAGCAATTAATGAATCAATATTGGCGTTTTCTTCTTTCTTTCCGCATGAGAATATTAGTGCGGAGAATGTTGCGATTAAAATTATTTTTTTCATTTTTAAAGGTTTTTTCTTGATTATTTTTTATTAATTACTTTTTCTAAACTTGCTTTTTTATTGATCACATTCACCATCGATTGAAGGTAATTTTGCTGTGCTGCATACAATTGTCGTTGCGCCTCACTAAAGTCGAAACTTGACGATAATCCTTCTTTAAATTTAATTCCTTGCTTCTTTTCGATTCGCTCGGCTAAATTCAAATTGGTTTTTGCTGTTGCAAATGCTTCAATGCTAAATTCATATTCACTTTTGGCATTTGCATATTGTAATTTTAATTTTTGTTCTGTTTCCGTAAGTTGTGTTTTTGCTTTTTCAAATGCAATTTTTGCTTGTTGTGTTCTAGCATTTCTGGCAAAACTGCTGAATATTGGCATATTTAAACTAATTCCCATATTGGAATAATTCAACCATTTTTGATTGCTGGTGAAAAATTGAAACTGGTTTCCAAATGCATTATAACCCACATTTACAACTGCCGCCAAAGAAGGTAAAGCTTTCGTTTTCTGTAGTTTTAATTCCAAATTGCGTTGCTCTTGAAAATTCAAAGCCATTTGGTAATAAATGTTTTGCGATGGGTTAAATTCTCCTTGTGAAAAGGCTGCGTCTAAATTTTTAACCGCAAGAATATCCAGTTTATCGATTAATTTTAATTCGTCTTCAATATTTAATCCCAAAGAGATTTTCAACATGTTTAAGGCTATTTCTCTAAGCCTTTTTACATTATTCAAATTACTATTTATTGTTGAAAGGGTAATTTGAAGTTGCTCCACATTTTCTTCTTCTATTAAACCGTTTTTAAATGTTTCTTTGGTATCAAACAACGTTTTTTCTAGAATTCCTTTGTTTTTTTCTAATATCAAATTGCTTTCTTCGGCTAATAATACATTCCCGTAGGCATTGATTACCATTTCTTTAACTTCCTGATCCGTTTTGTCTTTCGAATTTTGGTAAAATTTCAAATAGGTTTTGGAAGCTTGAAGCGCTACAATATAAGACCCGTCAAATAATAACTGACTTAAAGTGGTTCTAGCATTCATATTGTGTTTTGTCCCGAAAGCCACTTCTGCAAATTCTCCTGGATTTCCTCCAAAAAACTGAGCGGGAATAAGCGATTTTTGTAGTTCAAAGTTGTTTTGATAGTCTAAACTCGCATTAATTTGCGGAAGCCCCATTGCAGTAGTTTCCCACTTTTTACTTTTTGCAGCAGCAATATCTCTTTTAGCATTTATGGCTTCATAATTATTGCTTAATGCATAATTAATGGCTTCGTCTAAACTAAACGAGTTGCTTTTTGGTTTTTCTTGTGCATTTGCAATAAAGGCAAAAGACAATACACTAATAAAAATTAATTTTTTCATTTTTTTTCGATGTTCAATAATTGTTTTTCTAATTCTGCAATTCCTTCCGCCGTAGCAATTGCTCTGGTGTGATATTCTAATATTTGTAATTCTAATTCTTGTCCTTCTTTTTCAGAAATGGTTTGTTCCTTAATACTGAATAGTAAATTGTAGTAAAATTTAACAAAGGTTTCAACGGGAATTTCTTTTCTGTAAAGGCCTTGAGCAATTCCCTTTTCGATATTATTTTTGAATAAAATGTTACATTCATTCATTTCTTTTGCCATTACTTTTTCAAAAATCGAAGGGTAGTGTTTTTTTAATTGATAAACTGGAGAAGTATCAGCCGCCTTGAACATTTCCTTAAACATCCTTCTGATTTTATAGTTTTCTTCAATTGCGTTGTTATTTTCAGCAACTATCTGATCTACAATTTCATGAATTTCTGAATGAATCATGTCGGTAATTTCCTCAATCAAAATTTCTTTATTACTAAAAAACTTGTAGATGGTTTTTTTAGAAATGCACATTTCTCCCGCTATATCATCCATAGTGACGCTCTTGAAACCAAGTTTCATGAACAAATCGCTAGCTTTAGACATAATTTTCTCTCTCATTTGATAGGGGAAATTTTTAAATTTGGCGCAAACTTACAACGGAAACTTTGAATACCAAAACAGTTTCCTAGTATTTACAATTATTTAACATTTAAGAAAGTTTATAGTTCAAATAATTTTGAGTTTCTTTGTAAGGTACAAATGTTATAAGCACTTCCAATTATAATTTTTAAACTATTAACAAATCAAGATTCATGCATTCTATTAATCAGTATCAAGAATTTATTGCGGACTATTTAGAATCTCAATATGAAACTAAAGAGCCTAAAAATCTTTACGAACCCATTCACTATATTTTAGGTTTAGGTGGAAAAAGAATGCGCCCGGTTTTAACATTAATGAGCGCTGAAGTTTTTGATGCCGATTATAAAAAAGCATTACCAGCGGCACTTGCCGTTGAGGTTTTTCATAATTTTTCGCTTATTCATGATGACATAATGGATGATGCTCCTTTGCGAAGAGGAAATGTTACGGTACATGAAAAGTGGGACATCAACACTGGAATTCTTTCAGGCGATGCCATGTTAATTTTAGCGTATCAATATTTTGAAAAATACGAACCAGCCATTTTCAGGGATTTAGCAAAACTATTTAGCAAAACGGCGTTGGAAGTTTGTGAAGGCCAACAATGGGATGTAGATTTTGAAACTCGAACTGATGTTTCAATTCCTGAATACCTAAAAATGATTCAATATAAAACGGCTGTTTTAGTTGCTGCCGCAATGAAAATGGGCGCAATAATAGCCGAAACTTCTGAAGATAACGCCAACTTAATTTATGATTTCGGGTTGAATTTAGGATTGGCATTTCAATTGCAAGACGATTATTTAGACGCTTTTGGTAATCCAGAAACCTTTGGAAAACAAGTTGGTGGCGATATAATTGAAAACAAAAAAACCTATTTGTATTTAAAAGCGCTTGAATTTGCATCAAATGATCAGGCGAAGAAACTAGTTGATTTATTTTCAATTCACCCACAAGACAGTTCCGATAAAATTGAAGCGGTAAAAGAAATATTTGTTGCTTCTGGTGCTGCTCAAGAAACAAAAAATGCGATTCAAGATTTTACTTTCAAAGCTTTTGATACATTACAAAATATTAGCATTGACAATGATAAAAAGGAAATGCTAAGAACGTTTGGTGAAAATTTAATGGGCCGAAAAGTATAATTTTAATGAATTCAAAAACATTTATTGCACCAATAAATTCAGATTTACTTCTGAATGAAGCTTCAAACGACAATTTATATTCCAAATTAATTGAGCAAATCAACAAAGATTTCAATTTGGCAAACGAGCCAATTGATTTTCCAATGTCAATTTCAGCGGATGAATTGAAAGGGGAATTGCACGAAAAAATTTATCGATTAATTCAATATAAATTCGCAGAATACCTCAATTTATTATATATAATTGATGTTCCCGAGGGCGAAATAAAAAAACTAGACGGATCTGATTTAGTTATTTTATCCGAGCAAGTTTCTTTTTTGATTTTAAAAAGAGAATGGATGAAAGTGTGGTTTAGAAATAATTATTAAACTAAAATAAACCGTTTAATTCAGCGTCTATTTTATTAATGATCATTCCTAAATCCTCTGGATTATTTACAAAATCAATATTATCAACTTCAATAATCACCAACTTTCCTTTGGTGTAGTTAGAAACCCAAGCTTCGTATCTTTCGTTCAAACGATTTAAATATTCAATAGAAATTGAATTTTCATATTCGCGACCGCGTTTGTGAATTTGTGAAACCAAATTTGGAATAGAACTTCTCAAATAAATTAGCATATCTGGCGGAGCAACAAGCCCTTCCATTAGATCAAAAAGGGAGCTATAATTTTGAAAATCTCTATTGGTCATCAACCCCATAGCGTGAAGGTTAGGAGCAAAAATATGAGCATCTTCGTATATAGTTCTATCTTGAATTATTTTTTTACCGCTTTCGCGAATTTGAAGCACTTGTCTGAAACGACTATTCAAGAAATAGATTTGTAAATTGAACGACCAACGTTCCATTTGGTGGTAGAAATCATCTAAATAAGGGTTGTCAACTACGTCTTCAAAGTGAGGTTCCCACTTGAAATGCTTTGCTAACAAGCGAGTTAATGATGTTTTTCCCGCTCCTATATTTCCTGCTATAGCTATGTGCATTACGGTAATAGTATTTTATAATTCTTAATTTGTCGATTGGTAAAAATAGATAAAATTTGGTCTTTGTAAATAAAAAAATCAAAGCTTTTATTAACATTTTGCACTTCCAGAGTTTTATTTGATTTAAAATCTAGAAAATACAAGTGTTCTCCCTTTGAAAATAGAATCAAATCGGAATTTACAATTTGAATTTTATCAAAATCGGGCACTTGCCTAATTAATTTAATTTCTCCAAATAAGTTACATGAATACCATTTTAAATCTTTATCAATCCATTGAAAATTATTAAAATCGGATTCATAATGTCTAAAATTACCCGGTAAAGGCGTTGAAATAAATTTAAAATCTTCATTTGAATAATTAAAAAGCCCAATTTTTTGAGATATAGTATCGTAAAACCATAATTTATTTTGGGCCGCAATTCCTACAGCGCTACTAATTATAGAGGCTTTATTTATATTTGAAAATGCTATTTGTTGAATTTCATTTAACTGGCTGTCTAATAAAACCACTGAATTAAAACCCTCAAAGAATACTGCAATTTTCAGCGGATTTTTGGTGTCAATTTTTAAAATTTCACCTAAAATAACGTTTTTATATTGCCAAATTTGATCTCCATTTTTCTTGTATAAAATGTTATTTTCTTCATAATATTGATTGGACAAAACATCAATTCCTAAAAAACGACTTGCCGAAATAGGTTCAGAGGATAATAAATTGGCGTTAGTAATTTGACCTTGACAGGAAAATACTAAAAAAAGAAATAGGATAAGTATTTGATTAAATGGTTTCATTGAATGCTAAATTACAATATATGTTTGTAGTTATTCAATTTTCTTTCTGTTTTTTTAACATAAAATTTGTAACTTTAATTATTCTAATTCGTCATATTTGCACGCAATATTTAAACTATTTAGTAATTATTAAGTCTAAAATTTAATTTACAATATATAAAAACCCTATTTATGTTAAGAAAAGTAGTATTATCATTCGTTTTTAGTGCATTAGCATTTGCAAATGTTCAAGCGCAAGATTTCCAAGGAATCGCCGTATATGAGTCAAAAACAAGCACTTCTGATTTCAAAACCCGTTTTGAAGGGAATAAAGATATGACTCCCGACATGCAAAAAATGATTGAAGAAAGAATGAAAAAAATGTTTGAGAAAACATTTATCCTTAATTTTTCTAAAACTACCTCTATTTATAAAGAAGAAGAAAAGTTGGACGCTCCAGGTCAAGGTGGTCAAGGAGGAGGAATGAGAATGATGAGCTCAATGATGGGCGGTGGCGGAACCAATTTTAAGAATGTAAAAGACAAAACCTATTCTGTAGATAAAGAGTTTATGGGAAAAGAATTTTTAGTGAAAGATTCATTGCCAAATTATGCTTGGAAATTGGAAGGTGAAACTAAATTAATTGGAGGTTACACTTGTTTTAAAGCGACTTGCGTTCGACCTGTAAGCCAAACCGATTTTAGAAATTTCCGACCAAAAAAGGAAGAAAAGAAAAAGGAAGAAGCCACGGATGAGACTAAGAAGCCTGAGGGTGAAGCTAAGAAAACCAACTTCATGGAAGACTTTGAATTACCAAAAGAAGTAACTATTACTGCATGGTATACACCGGAAATTCCAATTAGCCAAGGACCAGAAAATTACTGGGGATTGCCAGGATTAATTCTAGAAGTTAGTGATGGGAAAACCGTTGTTTTGTGTTCTAAAATTGTAATGAACTCTAAAGAAAAAGTTGAAATTAAAGCACCTTCCAATGGTAAAGTAATTTCTCAAAAAGATTATGACGAAACGGTTACCAAGAAAATGGAAGAATTCAGACAAATGAACCAAGGAAGAGGCGGAAATGGAACAATGCAAATTCGAATGGGACGTTAATTCATAAAAAATAAAAACAATTAAATCATAATGAAAAAATCCCTCCTACTATTATTACTTATTTCTTCAGTTTCATTTTCACAAATCGTAAAATTTGAGGGTGTTGTTCAAGACGTTGGAAAAACGCCACTTGAAATGGCCAACGTTATGGCGGTTAATACAGCTACAAAAGCAATGGATTCCTATGCAATTACCAATGACAAAGGAAAGTATTTATTGAATTTAAAACCGAATTCAAGTTATTCTATTAAAGTGAGTTATTTAGGGATGCAAACCAAAGAGCTTTTTATTTCGACTTCTACTTTAAACATGAATCAAAATATTACTTTGGAATCGGGAGGAATTGAGCTTGAAGGAGTTGAAATTGTTCGTGAAATGCCAGTTTCTATAAAAGGAGATACCATCGTTTATAATGCCGATTCCTTTAAATCAGGAACCGAAAGAAAATTAGAAGACGTATTAAAAAAATTGCCAGGAGTAGAAGTCAATGCCGACGGTGAAATAGAAGTTGAAGGAAAAAAAGTGACCAAATTAATGGTGGAAGGAAAAGACTTTTTCGACGGAGATACAAAATTAGGGGTTAAAAATATTCCTGCAGACGCGATTGACAAAATCCAAGTTTTAAGAAATTTCAACGATGTCTCTGCCTTGAAAGGCTTGGAAAATGGGGATGAAAACATAGGAATGAACATCAAACTAAAATCAGGAAAAAAGAATTTTTGGTTTGGAGACATCAATGCTGGTGGAGGAAAGGAAAATCAAAATACCCGATATATTGCTAATCCGAAGCTATTTTATTATAGCCCAAAATACAGCGTGAACTTTATTGCAAATTATAATAATATTGGAGAACTCCCATTTACAGTTCAGGATTATTTCAAATTTACGGGAGGATTTAGAAATATGATGAGAAAAGGAGGAACGAATTTCAATTTGTCTTCCAATGATTTAGGAATTTCATTGCTTAGAAATAACAGAGCAAAGGAAATTGAAACAAAATTTGGCGCAACCAATTTTTCTTATAATGTAACTAAAGCTTGGAGTTTAAGCGGATTTGCAATTGTTTCTTCAACACTTACAGACTTAGAAACGGTTTCTCAAAACAATAGAGCCGACCAAATCAGCACTTTGGGAACGGTAAATACAACCCAAAAAACGAAAGAAGCAGCAAGTCAAATAAGTAGTTTAGGGCTTTTCAAATTAAGTTCAAGCTATAAGCCAAATGCCAATCTTCAGTTTGATTATGATGCGTTACTAAAAAATTCTAAACAAGACGAGAACAATAGTTTGTTTACTCAATCATTTGCAACAGCAACAAACGGAACGCCACCTGCTATTCCTGACCAAAATATTTCTTCATTCAAGCAGCAAGATCCGGTAACACTAACTCAGAATTTGAGTTTGTATTATACTAAAAGTGATAAAAGTGTTTTTGACATTGAAATCCAACATTTATATCAAGATGAAGACCCTTTTTATAATGCTAATTTAGGTCAGAATCCATTTCCGATTTTGGGATTGCAAACACAAAACAGATATAATATTAATCAAACCCGATTTATTAAAACAAATAAATTAGATGCAAAGGTTGATTATTACTATATGTTAACGCCAAAAAGTAATATTAATTTTACTTTTGGAAACACCTATTCAATTCAAAATTTTAATTCTCATATTTTCCAAATTTTGGATAACGGAACTACTAACGACCTGAATTCTTCAGATAAAAATAATGATGTAATGTATTTTTTTAACGACTCCTTTTTAGGGCTTCATTACAAATTTATTACAGGAAAATTTACTTTTAACCCTGGTTTTTCAGCACATTACTACAAAACTTATAATGAACAATTAGGTACAAAAGTGAATGATAATTTCTATCGATTATTGCCAGATGTATATGCTTTATATCAAATTAAAAAAGCAGAAACTCTGACTTATAATTACTCTATAAATAACGATTTTACAGATATAAATAGGTTTACTGCGGGTTATACATTCACAAACTATAACTCTTTATTTCAAGGAAATAGAAATTTAGAAAATGCATTGTCCGAAAGTCATTCATTACGTTATTTTAAGTATAACATGTTTAATTTTGAAAACATTTCAGCCAATGTTAGTTATGTTAAACGTATAAATGCAATTAAGTCAAGTGCATTTTTCACAGGGATTAACCAAGTTTCAACCGCAATAAATTCAAATTTTGCCGACGAAACACTTTCTGGAAATGCTTTTTACGGCCGATCATTTGCGAAAAATTATAAAGCGTCATTTAATTTGGCGGCAAATCGATCTATATTCAATAACATTCAAAACGGCCTTTTTGTAACAACAGAATCGTTAACACAAAATTATACCGTAAAAGTAGCGACCAATTATAAAAATTTACCGAACTTAGAATTAGGATATTCTCTTACAATCAATGACTATATCGGGACCAAGTTTTTCACCGATAGGCCATCGGCTAGATTGGATTATTTCTTCTTAGACAGTTTCTCTTTTGTTTCAGAATATGAGTACTATCATTACACCAATAACAACAAAACAGTTAATAATGAATACGACTTTTTAAGCGCAAGTTTGATTTATCAGAAAACGAAAGAAAGTAAGTTAGAATATAAAATTGCCGTTACCAACCTTTTAAATACAAATATTCTAAACGACGATAGCTTTACTCAGTTCTCAACAAGAACTTCTCAGTATACCGTTCAACCGAGGTATATTATTTTTAGTTTGAAATATAATTTATAACGACTTTAACCTCGATATAAATTATACAATATTGCTTCTT
The DNA here is from genome assembly GCA_947488545.1 of Bacteroidota bacterium. Taxonomy (GTDB): domain Bacteria; phylum Bacteroidota; class Bacteroidia; order Flavobacteriales; family Flavobacteriaceae; genus Flavobacterium. The sequence goes on along the minus strand of CANKZE010000011.1, from coordinate 23,555 downwards.
TGTAACAATTTGATTACTTTTGATGCAACATAAAAAAGGTATTATGAGCATTGCTAAACACAATTGGACGAAAGACGAAATTATCGCGATATATAACAAACCTATGATGGATTTGCTTTTTGAAGCAGCTTCTATTCATAGAAAATCACACGACCCAAACGTTGTTCAAGTTTCTACTTTGTTGTCTATTAAAACAGGTGGATGCCCAGAAGATTGTGGATATTGCCCGCAAGCAGCTCGTTATCATACTGAAATTGAAGGCAACGATTTAATGTCGGTGAACCAAGTAAAAGCCCAAGCTTTAAGAGCCAAATCTAGTGGTTCATCTCGCGTTTGTATGGGTGCAGCATGGAGAAATGTGAAAGACGGACCTGAATTTGACCAAGTTTTAGAAATGGTACGCACCATCAATAAATTGGATATGGAAGTTTGTTGCACGTTAGGAATGATTACTGAAAATCAAGCCCATCGTTTAGCAGAAGCTGGTTTATATGCCTACAATCATAACCTTGATACCTCAGAAGAATACTATAAAGAAGTAATTTCTACACGCGGTTTTGAAGACCGTATTCAAACTATAGAAAATGTTCGTAAAACCAATGTTACCGTTTGTAGCGGAGGAATCATTGGAATGGGAGAATCTATTGAAGATCGTGCAGGAATGTTAGTTGCACTTTCTACTCTAAACCCGCAACCAGAATCTGTGCCAATAAATGCTTTAGTTGCAGTAGAAGGAACGCCATTAGAAGAAGAAAAACCAGTTGAAATTTGGGAAATGATCCGAATGGTTGCAACCACAAGAATTGTAATGCCTGAAACTCAAGTTCGCCTTTCAGCAGGTAGAATGAACATGAGCCGTGAAGGACAAGCGATGTGTTTCTTTGCTGGAGCAAATTCTATTTTTGCCGGCGATAAATTATTGACTACACCAAATCCAGATGTTAATGAAGACATGAAAATGTTTGAAACATTAGGATTAATTCCTCAAAAGCCATTCGTAAAAGTTTCTCAACCGACTACCGTTGAAGCCGAAGATTCTCAATACCAATCGTTAGGAGAAAAGCCAAAATGGTCAAGACCAGGACATAAAATCGAAAAGAATTTAGAAGCCTCAGGGAAAACAAATGCCTAGTTTTTTGTTTCTATTCTCAATAGACAATCAATAAATTTTGGAAAATAATTCTCATAAAACCTATTCCATTCAGGAAGCCCAATCCAAGTTAGAGAATTACTGCGCCTATCAAGAGCGTTGTCACAAAGAAGTGGTCGAAAAACTTCGAGGAATGAACATGATTCCCCAAGTTATAGATTTGATAATTGTGCATCTTATCGATCAAAATTTTCTCAACGAAGAACGTTTTGCCTGCAGTTTTGCAAGAGGAAAACACCGAATTAAATATTGGGGAAATATTAGAATTGTAAACGAATTGAAGTTCCGAAATATCTCTTCCTACAATATAAAAACCGCACTTAAAGAAATATCTGAAGAGGAATATTATACCAATTTTCATTTTATTGCCGATCGCCATTGGCAGACGATGAAAGAGAATGATAGTCTAAAAAAGAGAAAAAAATTCTGTGATTTCTTACTCCGAAAGGGATTTGAAAGCAATATGGTTTATGAAAAAGTTAAAGACTTGGAAAAAAATTCTAAAAATTAACCGCAAAGTTCGCAAAGATTTACGCAAAGTTCACAAGGAAAATAAATTATCAATCGTGAGAAATGGCTCTACTTTATGACTTTAGACATTCGACATTCGACAAATTTTCAAGTCTATTATCTCTTCATCTATTATCTTTTGTCTTTAATAAAACTTACAAACCCAACAAAACACTTACCGCATTTCCACCAAAACCAACCGCATTTACCAAGATTTTTTTCAATGGTTTCTGTTGTGTTTTTGCTTCCGCTTTCGCAAATGGAACTCCGATAAACGTTTGATTTTGTAACATTAAAATGGCCATTTCAACACTCAACATTCCTGAGGCTCCGAAGGTGTGGCCGATTTTCCATTTATTAGTAGTTAACAAAGGAAGTTCTCCTCCAAATATTTTTTGAATCGCTTTGTATTCTGATAAATCGCCCTTAATTGTTCCCGGAGCGTGCATTACAATTGCATCAACATCCGATAATTTAGTATTTTCCAAAGCCATTTTCATCGATTTTTGAAAGCAAGTAGCCTCTGCAGAAACTGAAACATTGTGTTCTAAAATTTCAGTTGCATAACCAATTCCTTCAATAACCGCGATAGTTTTATCGGTTCTTCCAATTTCAAGACAACATACGGCAGCACCTTCACCCAAAACAAGGGAGTTTTGTTTTTTATTTAAGTCTAATGCGCGACAAGGGAATTCGTCATTATTTTTAGAATAAATTTTTAAAGCTCGCATTTGAGCAATCGTAAAATCGGTTAACGGAGCTTCGCTGCCACCAACTAAAAATTGAGCAGCCATACCCGATTTTAGCCAAGCAATACCATTTAATAAGGCGTGTAAAGCCGTTGAGCAGGTAATAGAATGAGAAATTTCTGGACCTTGACTTTGTAAATCATGAGAAACCCAAGAAGAGATATTTCCAAGGGTTGTTGTTGGCGAGGCCAGCGGTTCTACTTTCCCTGATTGGATGAAATCCAAATGGTGCTTTTCGAATAATTCCGTTGCGCCACGTGAAGATCCTATGTTAATTCCGAAAGTAGAATTGTTCTGCCATCCTGCTTTTTCAATCGCTTTTCTAGAGGCTGCTATTGCAAATAAAACAGAATTATCGAGTGATTTGTATTTATTATCTGATTTTTTTAATTCACTTATTTGTTTTTTACAATCAGAATTTAAAGCGGCAATTGCGGTATTTTGATTCCCAATATTTGTTTCAACAAAACAATGATTATCATTTAAATAGTTTTGCCAAATAGAATTCGAATCATTTCCTAACCCAGAAATGGAAGCGATGGCGGTAATAGAAATCGTTTTTGGCAAAGTTGTTATTTATTAAAAATTTTTAGCAAAGATAAAAATCTTTTATCTCTTGGTCTATTATCTTTGGTCTCATTTAATTGCAAAGTTCACAAAGAAAGCAATCTGTTCTCTTAAGCTATATCCAATGCATTTTCAACTACAGTATATATTTTTTGGAGTTGTTCGTCCTCAATAATGTAAGGCGGTAAAATATAGACAATGTTTCCTACAGGTCTTAAAATCACTCCGTTTTCAATGAAAAAATCATAGAGTTTGTTTCGCAAAGTTCCGTAATAACTTGCTTGGGATTCGATTTTTATTTCTAATGCAAAAATCACTCCCAAAACTCTTGTAGTTTCAACTTTAGGATGATTTTTAATGTGTGTTTGAAATGCCAAATGACTTTGATTTACTCTGGCGATATTGGCTTGCATTTGATCAGTTTCCAAGATTGCCAAACTCGCCAATGCCGCAGCGCATCCCGTTGGATTTCCAGTAAATGTATGTCCGTGAAACAACGCTTTATTGATATCATCACTGTAAAAAGCTTCAAATAATTCTTCTGTAAATGTGGTAATTGCCATTGGAATTGTACCGCCTGTTAAGGCTTTTGACAAACATATCATATCAGGTGGTGCAACTAAATAATCGCAAGCAAAAGTTTTTCCTGTTTTTCCAAAGCCTGTCATCACTTCATCGGCAATGGTTAGAACGTTATTTTCTTTACAAATTCCAATTAATTTATCCAGTTCTTTCGGTTCATACATCACCATTCCCGCAGCACCTAAAACCAAAGGTTCAAAAATAAATGCTGCGCAATTATAGTTTTTTATGGCTTGAGCCAATGCTTGAAAACTCGCTTCTTCCTCCCCTTTTACTGGAACAGGAATACGAACCACATCAATAAACATTCCCTCGAAGGCTTGTGTATAAAATGATATTCCACTTGCTGCCATTGCAGCAAATGTATCTCCGTGAAAGGCATTTTCAAAAGCGATTATGGTAGTTTTCTTTTCTCCTTTATTGAAAAAATACTGCAATGCCACTTTAATCGCCACTTCAACTGCCGTTGATCCATTATCAGAAAAGAAAATTTTATTCTGATTTTTTGGTAATATTTTAATTAGCTTTTCAGATAAAACAACTGCTGGTTCATGGGTGAATCCACCAAACAGAACGTGCTCTAAAGTGGTTAGTTGCTTATAAATAGCATCAGCGATAATTGTATTCGAATGCCCAAACGGATTTACCCACCAAGACGCGATTGCATCAATATATTCTTTATTGGAATCATCCCAAAGCAAAGCTCCCTTGCCTTTCACAATTGCAATTGGCGGTTTTGAAGTTTTATGCTGTGTATAAGGATGCCAAATATGAAGCCCGTCTCTTTCGGTTAAATCCATTTAATAATTATAATTTTCTATTTCTATTATTATTGCTTTTTATATTGCTTTTGCCATTGAAATTGAAATTGTCATTGCTCTTCCATTACTATTGACATTCTAAAATGTTTTCACGAAACAAATCAGCATATTCAGCAATCACATTTTTATCAAAATACGGTTCATCGTTGATTCTGCCAATAAATTTTAGTTTCGAGTAATTCAAAATTAACGATTCGGTAGCTTTGTTTTCATTACCATTAAAAATAATTCCTGCAATAGTGAAACCTCTGTTTTTTATTGCTTCAATTGTTAAAAGTGTATGATTGATACTTCCTAAATAGTGCCTTGAAACAATTATAATTTTGTAGTCGGATTTAACCAAGTCGATAACAAAATCGGAACTATTTAAAGGAACCAAAACACCACCAGCGCCTTCCACAACCAAATGATTTTTAGTTTTTGGTTCGATGATATTTTTTAAATCGATTGTAATACCCTCTTTTTCAGCTGCAAAATGCGGACTTGCGGGCGTATTTAGTTTATAGCTATTTTCGTGAATAACCGATTTATCATTTGAAATGTAATTCTGAATTTTATGACTGTCAGAATTGTCTAAATCTCCCGCTTGAATGGGTTTCCAATAATCGGCCTCAAGCGCTTCGGTTATTATTGCTGAAGCGATTGTTTTTCCTACATCGGTTGATATTCCTGTTATAAATAATTTCATAGTTATTATTTTACCGCAAAGTTCGCAAAGAAATCGCGAAGTTCGCAAGGTAATTGATGTTAATATTTATTAAAATAATATTGAGGCAAGAAGTTGCAACACTTCCGAGATTTCTTCCTTAGAGTTATAACTGTGTAGACAAACTCGGATTCGTTCTTGACCTTCAGGAACTGTTGGCGATAAAATTGCTTTTACATCAAATCCTTTTTCTTGAAGTTGGTTTGCAATGTTTTTTACCTTTTGATTCCCATGAATAATCGCACTTTGAATCGCCGATTTACTTCTCACAAAAAGAGGATTTAAACCCAATTGTTTTTTTTCTTGATTGAAATGAATTACGTTTTCTCTAAGTTTTTGAAGAGCTTCTTTTTCGGTTTGCAAATGCTGATAAGCCACTAAAATTGAGGCTACTGAATGAGGCGAAAGCCCCGTGGTATATATAAAACTCCTAGCAAAATTGACTAAGTAATCTATTAGTTTTTGGGATCCTAAAATAGCCGCGCCATGACATCCTAGTCCTTTTCCGAAAGTCATAATTCTTGCAAAAACGTCGTCTTGTAAGCCCAGCATTTGAACCAAACCTTCGCCATGATCGCCAAAAACTCCCAAAGCGTGGGCTTCATCTACAACCAAAAAACAGTTGTTTTTATTACATAGTTGAACGAGTTCTTCCAAGTTTGGCGTATCGCCATCCATAGAAAAAACACTTTCGGTAACAACAAAAATGGTTGTTGATTGTTGGTTGTCGCTTGATAGTTTCAGAATTATTCGTTCTAAATCTTCGAAATCATTATGTTGAAACTTGTATGATTTTGCATTGGAAAGTTGAATACCGTCCCGAATTGAAGCATGCGATAATTCATCGTAAAGAATTACATCATTGCGTTGCGGCACAGAGCTAAAAAATCCCACATTGGCATCGTAACCAGAGTTAAAGATCAAAGCATTTTCAGAATGATGAAATTTTGAAATGCAGTTCTCGGCTTCTTGATAAACAGCATGGTTTCCTGACAATAATCGGGATCCAGTTGCTCCGTTTAGAATAATATTATTATCAATTAAAAAGGAATGTGTTCTATTAAAAATAGCTTCTGATTTGGAAAATCCTAAATAATCATTGGAAGCAAAATCGATTAAATGGTTTGGCAATGCCAATTTCCGCAAAGAATTATTTTGCTCGCGTTGCTCTAATTTTAATGTTAATGATTTTGGAATCCTTTTCATAAGGTTACAAAAGTAAGCAACTTTATTTTGTTCTTATTTGTAAAAAAGTATTGTTTTTTAGTATTTAATTATTGTTTATCAATAATTTATTTATATTTGTAACCACTTTAAAATTAAAAAAGATGAGAAAATTAGTTTTTTTAAAAACCATAGTAGATTACGTTTGGATAATGTCAATTATTGCTTTACCATTGTTAATTGTGTTTATTGGTTTTGCTTTATTTTCAAATGAACCAGTTGATATTCCTATAAATATTTCTGGAATTAATATAAATGCAACAACTACATTTGGTAAAATAGGATTGGTATTTAGTATGGTGAATTTTGGAATTATACTTTATGCGATTTATAATTTCAAATCACTTTTAAATAATTTCAGTAAAAAAATAATTTTTGAGTCCGAATCATTCCAATTATTAGATAAAATTGGTAATTTGGTTATTCTTTCTGCAAGTTTGTATTTAATTTCTGACTTATTAGGTGCTTTTTCAAATAGTACAATTTCAATAAATTTAGGCTTTGGTCCCTTTCTATATTTAATGGCGCTCGGCTTATTTTTCAAAGTATTATCAGAAGTTTTTATCATTGGAAAACGAATTAAAGAAGATAGCGAACTAACAATATAACTATGGCAATTATTATAAATGTAGATGTAATGCTCGCCAAACGAAAAATGCGATCCAATGAATTAGCAGATTCAATTGGAATTACGACGGCAAATTTGTCAATATTAAAAACAGGTAAAGCGAGAGCAATTCGTTTTTCAACCTTAGAAATGATTTGTAAAGTATTGGACTGTCAGCCAGGAGATATTATGGAATATGTAAACGAAAAATAAGTTTATTTATTTTTTCAAATGATCCAACATGTCTTTTGTCATGCTTGAAATGTCGAATTTATGATTCCAATTCCAATCTTCTCTTGCAGCGCTATCATCGATACTAGCAGGCCAACTATCAGCAATTTTTTGACGGAAGTCAGGGTGATAAGTAATCGTAAATTCTGGGATGTGTTTCTTAATTTCTTCAGCAATTTCTGTTGGTGTAAAACTCATTGCAGCTAAATTATAGGAAGAACGAATTTTAATTTGCTCTTTAGGACTTTGCATAATTTGGATTGTTGCAGCAATTGCATCGTCCATATACATCATTGGCATTTTGGTTTCTGAAGATAAAAAGCAATCGTAATTTTTCTTAGCAATAGCTTTGTGAAATATATCAACAGCATAATCTGTAGTTCCACCACCTGGAGGCGAAGACCAGCTAATTAAACCAGGATATCGAATACTTCTCACATCAACGCCATAGATATTGTGATAATATTCGCACCATCTTTCTCCCGTTTGTTTGCTAATTCCGTAAACCGTACTCGGTTCCATAATGGTGTACTGAGGCGTATTTTCTCTTGGAGTGGTAGGTCCAAAAACGGCGATACTTGAAGGCCAGAATATTTTTTTAATTTTTCCAGCTTTCGCCAAATTCAAGACGTGAAAAAGAGAATTCATATTTAAATCCCAAGCAAATGCAGGGTTTTTTTCCGCTGTTGCAGATAATAAAGCGGCCATCAAATAAACTTCATCAATTTGGTGCACTTCTACCAGATGTTGAATTTGATTAAAATCCAATGCGTTAATGACTTCAAAAGGACCAGAATTTACCACATCGATATTTAATTTTCTAATATCCGAAGCAATTACGTTTTCTACACCATAAATTCCACGTAATTTCTGAGTTAACTCAGTTCCGATTTGTCCGCAAGCACCGATAATTAGAATTTTTGTAGCCATTTGATAAATTTAGACTACAAATATAACAATTTCGGATTTTAAAATCATTTTTATGAGAATTATTCAAAATTCGTATTTCTTGAATTACCTTTGTAACTTTGTATCAAATAATTAAATCGATGAAACTGCAAAATACGGTTCTTTTAATAGCGCTTTTATTACTTTTTTCTTGTCAAGACAATAAGGAGCAACGCCTAATTGAAAATGCTAAAGACGCCAAAAAGAAAGAAACGATTTTTAATAATATCAATAAAGGGTGGAACTTTAATGCCAATCCAATAAATCCTGCAGCTCAAGGATTGGTCGCTATGTGGCCGGAATGGCGTGGTTTTTTATTGGAATTGAATAGCAAACCTAAAAGTACCATTGGAGCATTCCAGAAAAAAGCCAAAGAACTTTCAAAAAAAGTACTTGAATTGAACAATAATATTCCTATGGCATACAATAAACCGGAAATAAAAAGCCGAATTGCCGTATTGATCTGTAAAATAAATTCACTTAATCTTTTCATCAATTTAGATGAAATTCCTGACGATAAAGTAGTTGCGTTAATTATAGAAATTAACATCGAATTGATATCGCTTCAAAAACAATTGGATGAAATTGTGAGAAAAAGCACCATTCCTAGAGAAGAAGGAGAATCCGATTTGATTCAAATGTTAGATACTTCAAGAGCCATTCCAACCCGATAAAATAATATTTTAGTTGAGCAAATCAGTAGTAGTAGGAAAATATGACAAAGCCACCAAGGTCAGTCAAATTGCAGCAATTTTACAACAATCAGAAAATAAAATTCACCTTAAGGGGTTAATTGGTTCTTCGTTATCGTTTGTTGTAAACTCACTTTTTCATAAAAGCGAACTTCCATTTTTAATGATTTTTGAAGATAAAGAAGCCGCCGCCTATTATCTAAACGACCTTGAACAATTAATCGGTGATAAAGAAGTCCTTTTTTATCCGGGTTCTTTTAGAAATCCGTACCAAGTAGAAGAAGTTGACAATGCCAATGTTTTGCTTCGCGCTGAGGTTTTGAACCGTATCAATTCTCGAAAAAAACCAGCTATAATTGTTACTTATCCCGAATCGTTATTCGAAAAAGTAGTGACCAAAAAAGAATTGGAAAAGAATACTTTGAAAGTAGCTGTTGGAGATAAAATTTCAATCGATTTTATTAATGAAGTACTTTTTGAATATGAATTTAAAAGAGTAGATTTTATAACTGAACCAGGTGAATTTTCTGTTCGAGGCGGAATAATTGATGTTTTTTCTTTTTCAAATGACAATCCGTACCGAATAGAATTTTTTGGAAATGAAGTTGATTCTATTCGAAGTTTTGATGTGGAAACGCAACTGTCAATTGAAAAAAAGAATAAAATTACGATCATTCCAAATGTAGAAAATAAGTTTTTTCAAGAAGACCGCGAGAGTTTCTTGGATTATATTTCCTCGAATACGACTCTTTTTATTCAAAATACGGATGCGCTACTTTCAAAATTGGACTCCTTATTTGCGAAAGCAGAAGATGCCTACAGTAAATTATCAGGAACGGTAAAACACCTGGCGCCCGAGCAATTATTTTTAAACCAAAAAGCATTTCTAAAAAAAGCACTGGATTTCAATGTAGTTGAATTGGGTTCCAAAGCTATTTTTAATTCCAACAAAACTTTTGAATTTCGTATTCTTCCTCAGCCGTCATTCAATAAGCAGTTTGATTTATTGCTAAATAACTTAAATGACAATCATTTTAATGGGATAAAAAATTATTTATTTTGTTCTAATGAAGCTCAAGCAAAACGCTTTCACGATATTTTTCAAACCTTGGATGAGGCCAATCACGAAAGTATTAGAAAGCAATATGACACCATAAAATTACCTTTATTTCAAGGATTTATTGACGAAGAACTTCAAATTGCCTGTTATACCGATCATCAAATTTTTGAGCGATATCATAAATTTAGTATCAAAAATGGCTATGCAAAAAAGCAAACCATTACACTTCAGGAACTGACCAATTTATCGGTTGGCGATTATGTAACCCATATTGATCACGGAATTGGGAAGTTTGGGGGCTTACAAAAAATCCAAGTGGAAGGCAAAACCCAAGAAGCTATTAAGCTGGTTTATGCCGATAATGATATCGTTTATGTGAGTATTCACTCGCTTTATAAAATTTCGAAATTCAACGGGAAAGACGGAACTCCTCCAAAAATTTACAAATTAGGATCGAATGCTTGGAAGGTTTTAAAACAAAAAACTAAAGCCCGAGTTAAGCACATTGCTTTCAATTTAATTCAATTGTATGCCAAACGAAGATTGGAAAAAGGATTCCAATTTAGCCCTGATAGTTATTTGCAATTAGAGCTTGAAAGTTCATTTATTTATGAAGACACGCCCGATCAAAATAAAGCCACTCAGGAAGTCAAAGCCGATATGGAAAGCGATCGCCCGATGGATCGATTGGTATGTGGTGACGTAGGTTTTGGAAAAACAGAAGTGGCTATCCGAGCTGCATTTAAAGCTGTAGATAATGGAAAACAAGTAGCTGTTTTAGTACCAACAACTATTTTGGCTTACCAACATTATAGAACATTTACCGAAAGATTGAAAGACATGCCGGTTTCTGTTGGTTACTTAAACCGTTTTAGAACGGCGAAACAAAAAGCAGAAACGCTGAAAGATTTGGAAGATGGAAAACTCGATATTTTAATAGGAACCCATCAATTGGTTAACAAAAATGTAGTTTTTAAAGACTTAGGATTGCTGATTGTGGACGAAGAACAAAAGTTTGGGGTGAATGTAAAAGACAAGCTAAAAACGATTGCAGCCAATATTGACACGCTAACATTAACCGCAACTCCAATACCGAGAACGTTACAATTTTCATTGATGGCCGCCCGAGATTTATCAGTAATTACGACTCCGCCGCCCAATCGTTATCCAATTGAAACCAACGTAATTGGGTTCAGCGAAGAATTAATTCGTGACGCGATATCTTATGAAATTCAAAGAAACGGACAAGTTTTCTTCGTTAATAATAGAATTGAAAACATCAAAGAAGTAGCTGGAATGATTCAAAGATTGGTGCCAAACGCAAGAGTTGGAATTGGTCATGGCCAAATGGACGGCAAGAAATTAGAAGAATTAATGTTGGCTTTTATGAACGGCGAATTCGATGTTTTAGTCGCTACAACCATCATCGAAAGTGGTTTGGACGTTCCAAATGCCAATACGATTTTCATTAATAATGCCAATAATTTTGGAGTTTCCGATTTGCATCAAATGCGAGGTCGTGTAGGGCGTAGCAACAAAAAAGCGTTTTGCTATTTCATCTGTCCGCCGTATTCCGCGATGACCGACGATGCTAGAAAACGAATCCAAGCTTTAGAGCAATATAGCGAATTGGGTGGTGGATTAAATATTGCTATGAAAGACCTTGAAATTCGTGGTGCAGGAGATTTATTGGGAGGCGAACAAAGCGGTTTTATCAATGAAATTGGTTTTGAAACCTATCAAAAAATAATGAATGAAGCCATTGATGAATTGAAGGAAAACGAATTCAAAGAGCTGTATTCTGACGAAAATAAAGACATTGAAAAAACCTATGTAAAAGACCTTCAACTGGATACCGATTTCGAATTGTTATTCCCAGATGAATACATAAATAATATTACCGAACGCCTTAAATTGTACAATGAATTGAGCGCAATTAAAGACGAAAACGTATTATTAGAATTTGAAAACAAACTAATTGATCGCTTTGGACCACTACCAAAACAAGCCATTTCGTTGTTAAATAGCATCAAAATAAAATGGGTTGCCACGCAATTAGGAATTGAAAAATTGGTGATGAAACAAGGCAAAATGATTTGTTATTTTGTGTCCGACCAGCAATCGAGTTATTACCAATCGGGGCGATTCAGCCAAGTATTGCAATTTGTACAAACCCAATCAAAATTGTGCACCATGAAGGAAAAACAAACTCCAAATGGATTACGATTATTACTGACTTTTGAAAACGTAAAATCAATAAATAAGGCATTGGAGCTGATTCAAATGATATAGTTTCGAATTTTTTCTTGAAGCACTTGTTTTATTTACACCCTCACTTTTCTTCCCGCCATTCGCTGTATCCACGCAAGGGCGTGGGATGCCGCTACTGTCGGGGCTATAAACTGCGTTTTGTTTTCATAATAAATTTTACATAAACCACTCTAAACCTGACAGGTTTTCAAAACCTGTTAGGTCTAAATAAGTTATTCAAGTAATATCCTACAACATTTTCAAATCCTTAATTACCCTAAAAGCAATATCCACTTCGTCATCGCTAACCAAAATAGTGAATTCATTAGAAGTTGAAATTACCTCATTTATAATAATTCCTTCCCAAGCCAAACGCTGAAAAATAAAGTAGTAAATACCAGGAATTACAGTGTTTTCTTTGGGTAATTTTACCGTAATGGAAGCTAGATTTTCTAATTTTTGTATCTGCTTTTCAGTTGCAAAATGCTTTTCTACTAAATGTTCGACACTTTTACTCACGATGATATTGGTTTCGCTAACCCCTTTTGAGGAGGTGTAAAATATATCGGGATTGCTATTGATTTCCGAAATTAAATCGGCCTGTTTAGTCAAAATGGTGCTTGAAACGGCAAACGTATAATCAATTAAAGAAGAGCGAACTGTAATTTCACCCAAGTTTTTCATCACTTTTGAAATCTTGTGATTCAATCTAAAATCCAAATCTACTGAAAGGCGTTTAAGCGCCATTACAATCGCACCTTGCTTCACGTCTTTCCCAAATTCCGATTCCAATTCAACCATCATATTTCTTGATAATGAAGTTAAATTGATAATATTTTGGGATAAAGCACTCAATAAAAAAGGCTTTGTTTTGATATAATTTTCTACAATTGAAGAGACCGTTTTCATTTTTTAATGATGTTTAAATGCGATGCAAATGTATCAATAAAAAACAAATTGTTATAAATATAACATTAAAAATAATAAAATGCGTCTTCTAAATGTTCAATTTTAAATCCTTTTCCTTCTCTATGAAGTGCTATAATATCAAAGCGAACTTCCACTTCAAGGTCATTTGAAATCACATATTCGTTGATTGCTTTAACTAAGAGTTGGATTTTTTTTGGTTTAACAAAATCTTGGGGAAGACCAAAATCAATACTGGATCGGGTTTTTACTTCTACAACGGCCAATATATTTTCTTTTTTTGCAATAATATCTATTTCTGCTTTTTGAAAAGTCCAATTGGTTTCTAAAATAGAATAGCCATTTTTTTCTAAAAATTCAACGGCCAATTCTTCTCCTAATTTTCCTAAATCGTTATGATCGGCCATTAAATTGTAGTTTAGTTTTAATATTTCAAGATTGTTTCTTTATCGTTAATTTCTAAACTCACTTTTTTACCAAAAATAAGCGTATTATTATCATGAATATGCCCTGCAGGAAAATTAAAAACGATTGGGAAATTATATTTTTTTGTTATATCCAATATTATTTCGTGGGCATTTTTCCCCCACGGAATTTCATTATCGTGCATTTTTATAAAACTTCCCACGACTAATCCTTGCAAACCATCAAAGCAACCGCAGCGTTTTAAGCTCAGCATCATTCGATCGATGTGGTATAAATATTCGTCTAAATCTTCAATAAATAGGATTTTTCCTTTGCAATCAACTTGCGATTCAGATCCCATCATACTGTACAAAATAGATAAATTTCCGCCCACTAATTCGCCTTGAGCAACTCCTAATCTGTTTTCATTTTGACAAGGAACGGTATATTTTAAGTTTTCGCCAAAGAGTGCTTTTCGTAACGTTTCCTCTACTTTAGCCGATGCCTTTTCCACATTTACAGGCATAATTCCATGAATTGTTGCTACTCCAAGCGTATTCAAATGGCTGTGAATAACAGTTACATCACTAAATCCGATAATCCATTTTGGGTTTGCTTTAAATTTTGAAAAATCAACTAATTCAACCATTCTTGCTGTTCCATATCCTCCACGAACGCACCAAACTGCCTTAACATTTGGATTGTCAATCATTTCTTGAAAATCGGCTGCTCGTTCTTCATCGGTTCCCGCCAATTGATGATTATCCAAACCAATAGTTTTACCAATTACCACATTCAATCCCCAGCTTTTAGCCAAATCTAATGCCGGCTTTAAATTATCGACAATGTTTTTTCTGGCTGTTGCCACAATTGCAATAGTATCTCCTTTTTGTAAATTTGGTGGTATGATCATAGTCGTTTGCGCTTGAAGTTGGGAAACCAAAAAGAATAGCAATAAATAAATCCTAAGCATTTTTGGGTGTTTTTTAATAGTTTCAAATTCAAAACAAATTAACAAATAAACAATAACAACTGCAAAGTTTTCAAAAGCTTAATTATTAATAAAAGTTATGAATGGGACATTGCCATACAAACGATGCTAATTTTTGCTCCCGGGATTTTTAATAAGGCTCTTCCACATGCTTCTAATGTGGCTCCCGTAGTCAATACATCATCAACTAATAGGAAGTGTTTGTTGTGGTCATTTTCATCAAAAGTAACATCAAAAAGGGAATCGATAACCGAAATTCTTCCCAATAAATCTTTTTTCACTTGTGTTTTTGAATATACATTTCTTTGTAATAACGAATCATTATAGTTGATTTCTAACTTATTTGCTATAGCAATACCAAAATTGGAAACTTGGTTGTAACCTCTTTCTCGTAGTCGTTTTTTATGAAGCGGAACTGGAATAACGGCATCAAAATGAGTTGAAATTGGTAGTAAAATCAACTCCTCCGAAATCCAATCACCAATAACGGTTCCCACTTCTTGATGCCCGTGGTATTTCAATCCGTGGATAATTTCTTGGACAATTCCCTTTTTATGAAAATAAAATAATGCCGAAACATGTTCCACAGGGATTTTACCGTAAAATTTCATTAATGCCTCATTTTCTTCATTCAAAAAATGTTGTGTAAGTGGGATTTCATGCCGGCAAGAGGAGCAAATTACGTTTTCTTCAGACAATAAAAACCCTTTGCAACCAAGACAAACTTTCGGAAAAAATAAATTAATGAGGTTATTTACCATCTATTTTGTGATTAATCTATAAAAATAACTAAAAGTAACGCTCAAAGTACATTTTATATGCATTTATTAATTTCACTTTTTATATTTTTGCATCATTATGGCAAAACAAGAAGATTTATTTAAAAATGTAGTTTCGCACGCAAAGGAATACGGATTTATTTTTCCGTCAAGCGAAATTTACGATGGTTTGAGTGCAGTTTATGATTATGCTCAAAACGGGGTTGAATTAAAGAAAAACATCAGAGAATATTGGTGGAAATCAATGGTGCAAATGAATGAAAATATTGTAGGTCTTGATGCCGCAATATTGATGCATCCTACTACTTGGAAGGCTTCCGGCCACGTTGATGCCTTTAACGATCCATTAATTGACAACAAAGATTCGAAAAGAAGATATAGAGCCGACGTATTGATTGAAGATTATGCTGAAAAGCTAAATCAAAAAGCGGAAAAGGAAATTGAGAAAGCGAGTGTTCGTTTTGGAGATGCTTTTAACCGCGAAGAATTTGTTTCCACAAATGCCAGAGTGATTGAATATTTGTCGAAGAAAAATGAAGTTTTAGCTCGAATGGCAAGATCTTTAGAAAATGAAGATCTTGACGATGTGAAAGCGTTAATCGAAGAATTAGAAATTGCGTGTCCTGAATCAGGTTCTAGAAATTGGACCGAAGTACGTCAGTTCAACTTGATGTTTGGAACAAAACTGGGCGCTTCAGCAGATACCGCAATGGATTTATATTTACGTCCAGAAACTGCACAAGGAATTTTTGTGAATTTCTTAAACGTTCAAAAATCTGGGCGAATGAAAATTCCTTTTGGAATTGCACAAACTGGGAAAGCGTTTAGAAATGAGATTGTTGCAAGACAATTTATTTTCCGTATGCGTGAATTTGAACAAATGGAAATGCAGTTTTTTGTAAAACCTGGTGATGAAATGAAATGGTACGAGCATTGGAAAAAAACGCGTTTAAGTTGGCACGTTTCTCTAGGCTTAGGAAAAGAAAATTACCGTTTTCACGATCATGAAAAATTAGCTCACTATGCAAATGCTGCAGCAGATATTGAATTTAATTTCCCTTTTGGATTCAAAGAATTGGAAGGAATTCACTCTCGCACTGATTTCGATTTGAAAGCTCACGAAAAATTTTCAGGTAAGAAATTACAATATTTTGATCCAGAAACCAATGCCAATTATACTCCGTATGTGGTAGAAACTTCGGTTGGATTAGACAGAATGTTCTTGGCAATTTTCTCTAGTTCTTTGAAAGAAGAAACTTTAGAAGACGGATCTGTAAGAACAGTTTTACAATTGCCGTCAGTTCTTGCTCCAACAAAAGCAGCTATTTTTCCATTGGTAAAAAAAGATGGATTGCCAGAAATTGCTCATCAAATTATTGACGATTTGAAATGGGATTTCAACGTTTCTTATGATGAAAAAGATGCCGTGGGAAGACGTTATAGAAGACAAGACGCATTGGGAACTCCATTTTGCATTACAGTTGATCACCAAACAGTGGAAGACCAAACGGTAACCATTCGTCATAGAGATACCATGAAACAAGACCGCGTGAAAATTTCCGATTTAAAAGGAATTATAGAAAACGAAGTTTCTATGAAAAATTGGTTGATGAAAATTTAGAATATAGGTTAATCGGTTATTTGTTTAATCGTTAATAAAAAAGGCGCTATTAATAGCGCCTTTTTTATTATATAATTTATTTAAAATCGGTAACCGACAAGCAAATCTCCTCTAAAAATACCATCTGGTTTGTTACTTCCGCCAATTGTTCTTCCTCCCCCAGCAAGAATTTCAAATACAAATCCGCTAGAATTGGTCCATTTTTTACCTAGACAAATCCCTAAAGCTGCTGCTGAGTAGGATTTAGGTGTATCGGAAGAAAATAATGGGCTGTATTTTCCAGATAAAAATTTACCAAATCCCTCAACAAAAAAACCTTGAGCACCATATTCTTTAGTTTCTTGGAAATAAAATCTTGCAAATGGGGTGATTGAGAATTCCTCGTCATAATAATTTTTATTATCAAAACTCAGTAATAATGAGGTTCCATAAGTAAAATCTTTAGAATAAATATATTCGTAGGTGCCTTCTAATGTTGATGCACCAAGAAGGTGAATAGCGCCAACCTTAAGTTCATGTTTTCTATTAAAAACAGAAGCTTTGTCTTTGTCTTTTTCTTGTGCAAATCCAAAAACCGAAGCAAATAACACAGTAATAATTAGAATGTTTCTCATAAATAATTGTTTATATTCGAACAAATCTAATTCTTTTTATAAAACAAGAATGTTAAATTGCTTCTAAATTTTCAATAAAGGATTTAGAGTATTCTTTTATTTGATCCCGCACTTTTCGGAATTCAGCAATTAGTTCTTTTGCAGTGCCTGATGCTTTTGACGGATCTTCAAAACTATGGTGAATGGTTTTTGTTTGCGTTGGGAAAAATGGACAAGATTCTTTGGCATTATCGCAAACAGTAATTACATAATCGAAAGTGATGTTGGAATATTCATCAACGTGATTGGAGGTGTTTTTTGAAATGTCAATTCCATCTTCCGACATGATTCCAACTGCAAACGGATTGAGCCCGTGTATTTCAACGCCAGCACTGTAGATTGCTACTTTATCCTGACCATAATATTGCAAATACCCATGCGCCATCTGACTTCTACAAGAATTTCCTGTACAAAGAACTAAGATTTTTTTCATACCAATAACCATAATAAATTAATAATTGTAAACCTGGCATCAAACCCAAAATACAGATTTAATGCGGTGAGACCAATGGTGATAATTATAGGTTTTTTATATTTTATAATTACATCTTTCATATATATTAAATTTTAACAACACCCCGATTCTGGCGAACAAGAATTGTTTTGAATGTCGGTTATTTTTATTTTTGGTTTTGGAGTTCCACACGATTCGCCTCTTCCGATTGCTTTGCATTGTGTTTTGTCAGAAACTAATTTTACTATTATTTCGTCGTTTATAAATTCGAAATCTTGAGGAAGCATTTGGCGTGTTTCAAAAAGATCGTTTCCAAATTCGATTTTTACAATACTATTGGGATTTATGGGAAGTGTTTTTTCAACTAAATCAATAATTGACATTGCTTTTGAAACTTGCATTGAGCGCCCAATTTCAGTAGTATTTGGCTCCCAAAGTTGGAGAATTACTTCTGTCCAAGCATTCATTTTTCCACCACAATCTACGGCGGTAATGTTGGCTTGTTTGATTTCAGTGATGTGAAAAGATGGATTTACTTTTTGATTTTTTGCAAATTCAAATTGCAAATGAAGTCCCGGGTTTTCAGCCAATTGTGTTTTAAATTCGTTCCAGTTCATGGTGTTTGATTTTTAACAACATTCTTTAGAACTGCTGTTGGTTTGTAAAATAGTGATAAAACGTTGAAGTTTATTAAGTGTGCTTTCATTCAAGCAATAACAAATTGAGTTCCCTGAAATAGTTCCCTTGATAATTCCTGCTTTTTTTAATTCCGATAAATGTTTTGAGACTGTAGACTGCGACAAGGGTAAGAATTCAACAATGTCACCACAAATACAAGTAGGTGAATCGATTAAAAATTTTACGATTTCCAAACGAGCTGGATGCCCAAATGCTTTCAGAATTTCGGACATTTCAATTGTTTCTTCTGAGAAACCTATTTTTTTTGTTATTCCCATATCGCAATATTACGATATAGTTTTTAAATAAGACACCTTCAATTAAGATTTAACAGTAATTTAATTTTAAAAAAAAATCCTGACAGTTTAAAGTCAGGATTAGTAAGTATTTTATTCTTCAGCAATAGAATCCCAACCACGAGCTTTCAATGGGATTTTAGTATTGGCGCGAGTAACCAAATGAATGCCTTCACTTTCAGATGTCATGTGTCCAATAATAGTGAAATTTGGGTTTCCTTTAATTTTTTCGAAATCTTCAATGGCAATAGTAAATAACAACTCGTAGTCTTCACCACCATTAATTGCAACCGTTGTGGCATCAATATTAAATTCCTCACACACATTTATCAATTGAGGATCGAGCGGTAATTTGTCTTCATATAAATTACAACCCACTTTTGATTGTTTACAAATGTGCATAATTTCTGATGACAATCCATCTGAAATGTCAATCATAGCTGTTGGTTTTATTTCCAATGCATGCAATAAAGTTCGAATGTCTTTTCGAGCTTCTGGTCGTAATTGGCGTTCAATTAAGTAAGTGTATGCCTCTAAATCTGGTTGCGAATTTGGGTTTACTTGGAACACTTGCTTTTCACGTTCTAAAACTTGTAATCCCATATAAGCAGCTCCAATATCACCTGAAACTACCAATAAATTAGTTTCTTTCGCACCATTTCTATATACCAATTCATTTGCATCAGCTTCGCCGATTGCGGTGATGCTAATTATCAATCCTTTTTGTGATGAAGTTGTATCTCCGCCAATAACATCAACATTGTATTCTTGAGAAGCAACTGTAATTCCGTCAAATAATTCTTCCAATGCTTCTAAAGGAAATCTATTGGAAACAGCAACTGAAACAGTAATTTGAGTTGCTTTTGCATTCATCGCGTAAATGTCGGAAACATTGGCAACTACCGCCTTATAACCCAAATGTTTCAGTGGCATGTAAGCCAAATCAAAGTGAACGCCTTCGATTAATAAATCAGTTGAAACCACTATTTTTTTATCGGTAAAGTCCAAAACCGCAGCATCATCACCTATTCCTTTTAAGGTAGAAGGATGGTTTATTTTAAAGTTTTTGGTCAAATGTTCTATAAGTCCAAATTCACCTAATTGTGAAATACTAGTTCGTTGTAGGTTTTTATCCTCGATCATTTTATTCAATGTTTTTTAGAAACGCAAAGGTACAAAGTTGTAAAGATTTATAAGCTTTAAATAATTGAAGACTATCTTATTCTAGTTCTTTCTTAGTAATAACTTTATTCCAAAGTTCATTCCCTTGAATATCAAATAAGGTTAACTTTAGTTGTCGATTGGCTTTGCTTCCAGAAAAAGATAGGATTCCAAAATTGTTTTGAGCAAACAAACTTCCTTCCACTCTGTTTTTATTGTTATCACTTTTATAGGAATCTCCAATCCCAGAAGTCAATGGCGAAACAGTCCAATCGTATAATGGATAAGTATTTTGACGATTTAGTTTTGATAGTTCAGAAAAATGACGGTCGCCAGATAGAAATAGAACGCCTCTTATTTTATTAGCTTCAATTTCAGAAAGCAATTTTTGTTTTTCTTGCGGATAGGTTTCATAATTTTCGAATCTTGCTGAAGTATTCAAAACTTGTCCTCCAATAACGATAATTTTAAAAGGAGCTTTTGAACTTGATAAAGCGTCAATTAACCATTCCATTTGGGTATTGCCAAGAATTGTTCTTTCTCCAGTTATGCGGTCGTTCGGGGATTTAAAAAAACGATTGTCAAGTAAGAAAAACTGAGCATCACCCCAATTAAAAGTGGAATAAATACCTTCTTTTTGATTGGAGTCAGTTCCGTAGGTTTTATTTGCCCAAAAGTTTTTAAATGCATTTTGAGTTTCATATTTATAATAAAAACTTCGATCTCCGTCATTTGGACCAAAATCATGATCGTCCCAAATAGCAAAATTTTGAGCACTTGCAATCAAAGGTTGAATTTCTTTTATGGATCTTGAATGAGTATAACGATGATAAATTCCTGTTTTGCTATCCCAATCGGCATCTCGTAAATAAGTATTGTCGCCTCCCCAAAGCATGATATTTGGTTTTTTAGAATGGATACTTTCAAAAATTTGATACCCACTTCCGTACCCTTTTCCCGGTCGGTCAAGCGCTTCTTCATTGATGTAATTACAACTTCCAAATGCTACTGTAAAATCGGGAGCGTCTTCTCGATAGAGCCATAACTTCTTTGATGAAAAAGAAGTTTCATAGGGTAACAAAACTTTTTCACCATCAAGAAAAACATCGTAATGGTATTGCTTACTCGGTTGTAATTTATTTAAAATAATATGATTGGTAAATCCGTTACCGCTTTGAGATTTTTCTGTTGCTGACGAATAAATTTCTTTTGGGTTATTTATTTCATAATAGTCAATCCTAACAGTTGCTTCTTTGGTTGTTTGAACCCAAATCATTGCTTCTTTCATTTCGCAATAACCCACCATAGGGCCCGATTGAAGCAAATTATTTTGAGAAAACAAAATTGAAAATTGAAACAACAATAGAGCGACAAATACTTTTTTCATATTAAATTATTTTCTACAAAGTTACGTTCTTAATATTATTTAAATGGAAATAATAAGTAAACAAATTAGCTGATTTTTTAAAAATATACCCTTACAAATGGCATCATTGCACTAGAATAAATAAAATCCGTTTCTTTGAAAAGCAAATTGTATCTAACTCCCACAACAACATTATTAGAACCATATCCGCCACCTAAAAATAAACCTGTATTCCAAAAATTGTCAGACTTATCAGGGCCTCCAATCATAACTAAAGTTCTATTTATTCTTAATTGTTCCAATTCGATAGAAATTTGAAATTCTTCTATTGGATTGAATAACGAAATTAAACCAACTCCATAAATTGCTGATGAAAAGTCGCCTCTAGAAGAAACAAAACTACCTTGAAGTCCAATTCCTGCAGCTGCTTTTTGGTTAAAACGATAAATGGCTCCTGGCGCTAAATTAACTTCTGTAAATTGAGAATTTATATTTAAACCAAAACCGCCTCCAAATTGAACATTTTGCCAAAAATTTTGTGAGGAGCGTATAACATTTCCCGGAGATTGTGAATACAATACACTCGAAAATAAAAGAGTTAAATAAGTAAATTTCATTTTTGACACTAAGAAAAAGTAAGATTTTCTCATCGATTTTAAAAAATTGATTAATAAAACATAAAAGTATCTAAAATATTTAATATTATATTTCATTTATTGTACTTTTGCGTAACTATTTTACAAATCAGGACATTCAAAAATTATGGATAGGTTTTCCTTTTTAAATGCAGCGCACACCGAATTTTTCGCACAACTATACGATCAATATTTAGAAAACCCTGATAGCGTTGAGCCTTCATGGAGAAGTTTTTTTCAAGGATTCGACTTTGGATTGAGTTCTTCAAATGGTGAAATCTTGACAGAAGGGACACTTTCAACTTCACCTGAAGGGCAAGATTTTAGTGCTGTTTCTGCAAAACTTCAAAAAGAATTTCAAGTATTAAAATTAATTGAAGCCTACAGAACTAGGGGACATTTGTTTACTAAAACAAACCCTGTTCGCGATAGAAGAACTTATTCTCCAACATTAGAAATAGAGAATTTTGGTTTAAACCAATCCGATTTAAACACTGTTTTTGATGCTGCGAAGCTTATTTATATAGCTCCTTGTACTTTAACAGATATTATTGCTCATTTAGATAAAATTTACTGCCAGCACATTGGTGTTGAATACATGTACATCAGAAAACCTGAGGTAATTCAATGGATTCAAGAAAAATTAGGCGTAAATGATAACACCCCTACTTTCTCTGCCGATGAGAAAAAAGTGATTTTAAATAAATTAAACGAAGCGGTTTCTTTTGAAAATTTCTTACATACAAAATATGTTGGACAAAAACGTTTTTCACTTGAAGGCGGAGAATCCATAATTCCAGGTTTAGATGCATTAATTGAAGCTGCTGCCGAAAAAGGAGTTGAGCAATTTGTAATGGGAATGGCGCATCGTGGTCGTTTGAATATCTTAGCCAACATCTTCGGAAAATCAACACAAGATATTTTCTCAGAATTTGATGGAAAAGATTACGATCAAGAATATTTCGATGGCGATGTTAAATACCATTTGGGTTTAACCTCTGATAGAAAAACGAGAACTGGAAAAAAAATCAACATCAATTTAGCTCCAAATCCTTCGCATTTAGAAACGGTAGGTGCTGTAATTGAAGGAATTACCAGAGCAAAACAAGATAAATATTTCCCAGATGATTTCTCAAAAGTATTGCCAATTGCCGTTCACGGTGATGCCGCAGTTGCTGGCCAAGGGATTGTTTATGAAATTATTCAAATGGCGCAATTGGACGGTTATAAAACCGGAGGAACCATTCATATTGTTATTAATAATCAAGTTGGTTTCACCACAAATTACTTAGACGCACGTTCTTCAACCTATTGTACAGACGTTGCAAAAGTGACTTTATCACCCGTTTTACACGTAAACGCTGACGATGCTGAAGCGGTGGTTCACGCCATGTTATTTGCATTGGAATACAGAATGCAATTTGGTAGCGACGTATTTATTGATTTATTAGGATATAGAAAATACGGGCATAATGAAGGTGATGAGCCTAGA
>CANKZE010000010.1 GCA_947488545.1 Bacteroidota bacterium | reverse complement strand
TAGTTGTAGTAATAGTAATAACGGGAGCTTTTACCGTTTTCATCATCGAACTTTGTTGAAATCCTTGACCAACAATAACATCAGAACCTCGGTAATTACCAGTTACACTAAGTTGCCCTATAGTCTGGGAAACTTTTAAACCGCCTGCAGTTGTTGACATACCTTGAGAAGATAACATCTGGTGATGCAAACTTTGTGAAAACCCAGTAAATGTGATAAATAAAAATAAAATTATTTTCAAAGCAAGTTTATTTTATATGAATAATTCACAAATATAAAAATTTAAATTAAAAAACTAAATTATTAATAAAATATTTTTAAAAACTTATTTAAAAGTGATATAATTTATCACTAAAAGCCTTTATTTATTTGAGAATAAAATAAAAATTGAGAAGAACTTTGTATATTTTATATTTTACTTATAGTACTTTTTATATTTAGGGTAAGATAGTAAACCAATTATTGAAATTGCTAAAAATGATTGCCAAATCCAATCAAGTGAAGTAGCCTCACCACTAGCATACGAGTGCAGTCCTACGAGGTGAAAATTTACTCCATAATAAGTAAATAATATGGCAATAAAAGCATACATACTCATCAAATTGAAAACCCATTTTCCTCGGAATAAAGGCACAAAACGAGAATGAATTACAAAAGCATAAACCATTATACTGATTAAAGCCCAAGTTTCTTTTGGGTCCCAACCCCAATAACGTCCCCAGCTTTCATTGGCCCATTGACCACCAAGAAAGTTTCCGATTGTTAACATGACCAAACCAATGGTTAAAGCCATTTCATTGATGTAAGTAATCTCTTTTATATTCAAAGCCATTACCTCTTTATTCTTTTCATTGGTAAAGAAAATAAGCAGTAACGAAACAAATCCTAAAATCATTCCTAAAGCAAAAGGGCCGTAACTAGCAACGATAACAGCCACGTGAATCATCAACCAATAGGAATTTAATACCGGCTGTAAATTAGCAATTTCTGGATCTACCCAATTCATGTAGGCAGCCATCAAAATCATTGAAGTCACAAATGCCGAAGACGCAACTGTTAATTTAGATTTTCTATCAAATGCCAATCCGAAGAACATTGTTGCCCACGCTACGTAAATTATTGATTCGTACGCATTACTCCATGGCGCATGCCCAGAAATATACCAACGCGCTATCAATCCTAAAGTGTGCAATCCAAATAAAACACCAATAACCACATGCATCACATCTACAGAAATGCGGGTAAACTTATTGTTTTTGAATATTTTAATGATGGTAAATAACAACATTAAAAATCCTGCAGTCATATATAAGTAAAATAGCTTTTTGAAAACATCATACTTATTATAAATTATTTCTGCCGTGATTTTATCTTCAGAGGGAATTACTTTACTTCCAAATTTGCTTTGGTATTTTTTAATTCCATTCAAATAAAAATCAACATCCTTATAATTATTATTTAGCGCTGCATTTTGTAAAGAATTTATATACAATGGTACTATTTGAGAAGCAAAAATAGAATCCATTCCTTTTAATCCTGCGTGACTTAACTCTAAATGAGAAACCCATTTATTATTTTCATCCTTTGGTATTGGAAAAATTCTCAGAATACTTCCTGAAGTTGCTTGATTTAGTAAATTGACTTTTTTATCTGTTTCTACAAAATCTTTTTCAAAATTATTTGGATTTGCAGTTTTGTATGCTTCATCTAAATAAGGGGATAATTTATAATTTCCAGCTTTATCAAAAAATGCAATAAAAGGAGCATATTGAGCCGATTTTTCTATTCCAATGATCTTTCGAATACTATCATTTCCCGATTTAATATAGATCAAAGGAATTTCGTACCACGCTGTTGGAAATTGAGTCATAGACAAAAATACCTGATCAGAATTCATTCCATTGTAAGTATCTTTATGACTCACTTTTCGCAATAATTCTGATGAAAATGTATTTACCGGCTTCATTCTACCGCCAGCATCTTGAATAACTAATCTTCCAAATTTTGCTGCGTGAGCTTCAGAAACTTTGAATTTTAACAATAAAGAATCAATTTGCTTTACCGATAATGGCTCTTCTTTGTGCTGTGAAAACGAATTGAAACTTAGTAACAATAATACTATCGTAACCAACTTGGATTTCTTTGATTTTATCACTTCTAATTTTCTTTTTAAGTCTGCAAAACGAGAATGTTTGGTAAATAAAATTGCCATCATTCCAAAAAACAACATGAAATAACCAATATAAGTAATCAAAGTTCCCCAAAAATCATGATTTACTGATAAAACAGTCCCTTTTTCATCTGGATCAAATGAAGATTGGAAAAATCGATAGCCTTGGTGATCTAAAATATGATTCATGTAAATTTTAGCATCAAATTTAGATTTCCCGTCTAAAACAGTTACATCACTTTCAAAAGCGGAATAACTTTTCTCGGTTCCAGGGTATTTCATCGCTTTAAAATCGTTTAGTTTTATATTAAATGGCAAGATATAAGCTTTGCTACCAAAGAAAAATGTATATTCTAAATTTCCAATTTTTACCACTTGCGACTCCCCTACAGAACCTTTTGTACCTAATATTGTAACTTCTTTATTTTGACCTTCGGCTTTCAAATTTAACACTAAAGCATCTTCATGTGTTTTTGCTTTATAATCATTTTTCGCAACGTAACTAATTGAACCTTTGGCGGCTAGGTCAGGGAAAACAAACTGTGTTCCGCCAACATTATATAAGGAACGCATCATCAGCGGCTGAACTGAATCTTTTGCAACTCTTCCCTTAAATTGATCCGCCATTCGCATAAACTGACCTTCAAATGGGGTTTGAATAGTTGACGAATTTTCATTTATAGTTATATTGGTAGCGCCTTTTACAAATTTATTTAAAGAAAATAGCATGTTGTGAATATTCTGAACTTCGCCTTCTTTTAAATAATGTTCGTGGCGGGTTCCATCTCCAGATTCAACCATTTTTAAATACAAATCTCCTTTTGGATCTGGTTTTATAGTTTTGGTTGCACCCAACAAATAATCTTTGTAAGTAATCTCAAACTGAGTTTCAGCAAAATTATTTGAAATACTGAAATTATTATTGGCAACTGGTGATAATATCAAAGATTTTTCAAAAACGCGACGTCTCATTTGACCTTGATAATCACCATCAACAAAAACAGTTAAAAACATTTTATCTGAATAAAACTGATTTTCAGCGGCTCCTTCACGAATTGGCATTACACCTTCATAACTAATATATCGAGTGATAAACGCTCCGGAAATTATAAAAATAAATGAAATATGAAGTAATAAAGTTGCCCATTTTTCTTTTTGCAAAAGTTGGTATCTTTTAATATTTCCAGCAAAATTAATCAAGAAAACACCCATAATTGCCTCAAACCACCATGCATTATAAATCCAAATTCTAGCGGTATCGGTATTGTATTTACTTTCAATAAAAGTTCCACAAATCATCGCTAGTGCAAATGACAAAAATAAAAACGCCATTAATCGCGTTGAAAACAAAAACGAAAGTATTTTTTTATCCATGTTATAGATGATGTTTTTTCAAAAGTGATACAAAAGTAATTCAATTTTGTTAAATTCTTAGTTTTGAACTCTTATTTAAGTATTTTTTAAGTGATGTTTTTTAAATACTGAAATAGGACATAGTTTAAAAAAAATCAATAATTTAGCAAAATGGTAAAAATAGGCATAATTGGATCTGGAAATGTAGCACAACATTTGATTGTAGCGCTTCAGAAATCTATTTTCGAAGGTGCTAAAATAGAAATTACCAGCGTTTTTTCAAGACAAAAAAAGGCACTTTCAAACCTATTGAATTCGAATATAATTTGCACGGATTGGAACAATTTAAAAGAAGCCGATTTGTTTATAATTGCAGTTTCTGATATTGCAATCACTGAGGTTTCTGAAAAAATACCATTTAAAAACAAAGTGGTTGTTCACACTTCGGGAGCAGTTTCAATGGATGCTATTAGTTCAAATAATAGAAAAGGTGTTTTTTATCCTTTACAAACATTTTCAAAGAATGTAGCTGTCGATTTTAAATCCATTCCCATTTGCATAGAAAGTGAAAACGTAACTGATTTTGAACTTTTAAAAAAAGTAGCAAATTCAATTTCTGATTCTGTTTATGAAATTAATACTAAACAAAGAAAAGCGTTGCATGTAGCAGCAGTTTTTGTAAATAATTTTACAAACAATCTTTATAAAATTGGAAATGACATTTGTAAAGAAAATAATATTCCATTTGAAATATTACTACCATTAATCAAGGAAACAGCAGAAAAAATTAATCAATTATCACCTAAAGACGCACAAACAGGGCCTGCAAAAAGGAATGATGTAGAAACTATAAACTCCCATTTGGCGTTCTTATCTGATGAAAATCAAAAAAACATTTATAAAATATTAACCCAATCTATTCAAAATAATGGCAAAAAGTTATAAAGAAATAATGAATGATATTACCACATTCGTATTCGACGTAGATGGCGTACTTACTGACGGATCTGTAAATATTTCTCCTACAGGTGAAATGCTTCGCAAGATGAATATTCGTGACGGATATGCTATGAAAGCTGCTATTGAAAGCGGTTACAACGTGTGTATTATTTCTGGAGGAAGCAATGAAGGGGTTCGCATCCGATTGAGAAATCTTGGGATTACAGATATTTATTTAGGTTCGCCAGACAAAGTAGAAACCTTCAAAGAATATTGTGAATTGTACTCCATTTCTCCCGAAAAAGTGCTTTACATGGGTGATGATATTCCCGATTTTCATGTGATGCAATTAGTGGGATTACCAACCTGCCCTCAAGATTCTGCACCAGAAATTAAGTCGATTTCCAATTATATTTCTCACGTAAACGGAGGAAAAGGAGCTGTTCGGGATGTAATTGAACAAGTGATGAAAGTTCAAGGAAAATGGCATCTTTATTACAATGGGAAACACGATTAAACTTATTAAATTTCAATGATAAATTACTTAAAATTAATACGTTACCGACATTTACTACTTCTTGCTTTCATGCAATTAATCTTTAGATACGGTTTTTTAAAACTTCAAAATATTCCTTTAGCATTAATCGATTGGCAGTATATTTTATTAGTTATTTCGACAGTTTGTTTAGCAGCAGGAGGAGCAATTATTAACGCTATTTTCCAACAAGATTCCGATGGGGAAAACAAACCTAATTTTCAAGTTGTAGGCAAATTTATATCTGAAAATACCGCTTATAATTTATATGCTGCATTTACTTTTATTGGAGTTTTAATTGGTTTTTATTTATCAAATGTGATTCAGAAACCAAATTTTGCAATTCTATTTATTTTAATTGCTTCAACACTCTATTTTTATGCGTCAAGTATGAAAAATAGTATTTTGGTAGGCAATATAATTATAGCATTTGTGAGTTCAATTTATGTATTAATCATTGGACTTTTCGATTTATTGCCTGTCACATTTGATGTAAATCAAACTGTAATGGGAATTAATTTTAGCATATTAATTGACTACGCCATTTTTACTTTTATAATTACATTATTATTAGAAATGGTTTCAGACATTGAAAATATCGAAGGAGATAAGAGTCAAGGATTAAGTACCTTAGCGATTGCACTAGGAATTAATAAAGCAAAAAAAGTAGTTTTTATTCTAAGTTTAATTCCGATATTCTTAGTAATTTACTATTTGAAAGTTTACCTTTTTGACGCAAATCTTCTTTATAGTTTAATTTATGGAATAATTTTCACCATAATTCCATTAATCTATTTTGCGATAAAAATTGTTAAGGCAAATAAACCCAAAGAATTTCGCCATTTGTATATGATTTTGAAATGGATATTGTTTTTTACTTATCTATCAATAGTTGTAATAAATTTAAACATTCGCTACAATGCTTAAGGAAAAATTGGAAAATTACAAGATAATTTTAGCTTCGGGATCTCCGAGAAGACAACAATTTTTTAAAGATTTAGATTTAGATTTCGAAATTCGCTTAAAGGAAATCGAAGAGATTTATCCAAATCATCTAAAAGCCAATGAAATAACCGATTATTTAGCAGTGCTTAAAGCAAATGCATTCGAAGGAGAATTAATTGAAAATGAAATTTTAGTGACAAGTGACACCATTGTTTGGCACAAAAACAAAGCATTGGGAAAACCAAAAGACTACGATGACGCTTTTCAAATATTAAAAACACTTTCCAACGAAACGCATGAAGTCATTACTTCTGTATGCTTTAAAACAACTAAAAACAGCACCGTTTTTCATGAAATTACTAAAGTTACTTTTTCAAATTTAAGTGACGAAAGCATTCATTACTATTTAAAAAATTACAAACCTTTTGATAAAGCGGGAGCCTATGGGATTCAAGAATGGATTGGTTTTATTGGAGTTTCAAAAATCGAAGGTTCTTATGCAAATGTAATGGGAATGCCAACTGACAAAGTATTTAATTATTTACTGACCTTAAATAAATAAAAAATATGTTTTCAATATCTGACTATACCAAAGAAATTATTAGTACAGGAATATTATTACTAATTGTAATTTTACTTCGAGTTATTGTATCAAAATTAATTCGTAGGTATGCCAAACTAAGTGAAATTATTGAACGCAGAACTAATTTAGTAGTGAAATACATTCATTTGTTGATTAATATCATTGCCATTTTTACATTAATTGTGATATGGGGAGTTCAAACAAAAGACATATTTATTACTATTTCTTCAATAACTACAGTACTTGGTATTGGTTTGTTTGCGCAATGGTCGATATTGAGTAATATTTCATCTGGAATAATATTATTCTTTTCATTTCCATTCAAAATTGGAGATGTAATAAAAATCCACGATCAAGATTTTCCAATAGAAGCAGAAATCGAAGACATTAAAGCATTCCACGTTTACATGAAAACCAAAGAAGGCGAAATGATCACTTATCCGAACAATTTATTGCTACAAAGAGGAATTTCAATTATCAATAGAAGTTCAAATAGCGAACAAGAATTTCAAGATTAACCATTACTTCTCCCGTTTATTTCAAATAACTCCCGAATATTACTTCGCGTTAGAAAATTAGACTTTTTATAAAGTAATTTATAACTTTATTAAGAGTAGTAATTACTATTTTATTTTTTGGAAATTTTAGTAGATATTAAATTCTCAAAAGGAATTTAACCCTTTATTAAAATAGAAAATGCTACTCTTTATTTATTTGGAAGTTCAATTAGGTATTTTTTTCTAGATTTATTATCCAATTTAGTATCTCTCAACCAAGGATTGTACAATTTCAAAATCTTATAATTCACTCCTTGACGAATCGCAAAATCAGCAAGATTATTAACGGTGCTGTCAATTTCTATTTTACGAGTTGGATACAATTCATATAAATCTTGTTTCGGAATTTCAAAACCAAATTTTTGTGGTGCTTTCATAATTTCTTTTAAGGCTAAAATCCTAAATACATATCTAGAAGTCTCATCATTTAATAATAAATCATAATAATTGGATACTTTTTGTATATCAATTTGTTTATTTACGCCAGTAATTCCTCCATTATAGGAAGCAGCTGCTAAGGTCCAAGAACCAAATTTTTCTTTTGCAGCCAATAAAAATTTACATGCAGCTTCTGTTGATTTTTCCAAATGGTATCTTTCATCAACGCATTCGTTAACTTCCATACCAATTTCCTTTGCGGTAGCCGGCATAAATTGCCAAACTCCTTTTGCTCCTGATGGTGAAACAGCATTGATTAATGAACTTTCAATAACAGCTAAATATTTAAAATCATTAGGAACTCCGTTTTTTTCTAATATTGGTTCAATAATCTTAAAAGCTCTATTTGCTCTTTTAATTATCAATATTGTTGAGGCATGTAAGTTGGCATTAACCAATAATTCTCTATCAAAACGCTCTCTAACATCCGGAATTTCCAAAGGCATATTTTCACCTGCAAAGTCAACCTCTGTTGGGAAATAAAAAGTTGTTCCTTCATGGGTGATTTTGTTTTTATCTTCATTTGAAATGGCAAATATTAATATCCCACTTAAAACAATTATAAGTAATAAAGCAGCTCCTTTTTTAATCCAATTCATTTTTATTTATTTTAATTGTTATAAAATTACAATTTATCATCTATTTTTCAATAATGATTTTAGGTAAATTAACATTAATCCATTTGTATTTAGTCAGAATCATAATGTGTGTTCCACCTTTTACAACGATACAATCTTGAATATATTTAATTGGGAAAACCTCATCTGCATCTCCATGAATATGAACCACATTTGGATCTGCTTTTTTTCTATCCCATAAAATTATCTTCTCAATTGACCAATCAAGGTATTTTTTATCTCGAACAGTTAGAAACATCTGGTATAATTTTAAGCGTTTAATCACTTTTTCACCAAAAGTAAATTTAGCCAAATTATATACATTTTCAATTAAACTGGTAGGTATTAATTTGTAGGCTTTGGTTTGTTTGGCCAATTTAAAAGCGGTTGGAAATTCCAAATTACTCTTAACACTCGAAATGATAATAATTTTACTAGGATTTAAAAATTGAGCCATTTCTTGAACTAAAATTCCACCAAAAGAAACTCCAACTAATACTGGATTTTTATGAGTAACTTTCTTAGAAATTCTTTGTGCATATTCGCTTAATGTTTCATTATCCAATGGAATTTCCCATTCCATAAAATAAGTATCAAACTGATCCGCCGGAAGTGAAATTCTTTCAAATATAGAAGCATTTGCAGCTAAACCTGGCATAAAATAAACCGAGATTTTTTCCATGTTGAATGTTTTATTGATATTATAAGAATTAAAAGAAAATTATCACGAAATTTGCATAAAATTATATCATTTAATTGGAAATAATATTCTTTTTCCAATAATAAATTTTACAAAGTTATGAGCACACAATTATTTAAAGCTTCTGAACGTGGAACTGCTAATTTTGGTTGGTTAAATGCCAATTATTCTTTCTCATTTGCAAATTATTTTAACCCTCAAAGAATTCAATTTGGAATGCTTAGAGTTTTAAACGACGACACAATTGCACCGGCAATGGGTTTTGGAATGCATCCACATGAAAACATGGAAATTATAACAATTCCATTAGAAGGTGCTTTAAAGCACATTGACAGTATGGGGAATGAAGGCACAATTACCTATGGCGAAGTGCAAGTAATGAGCGCTGGGACTGGTGTTCAACATTCTGAAGTGAATGCAAGTACAACCGAATACTTAAAGTTGTTGCAAATTTGGATTTTCCCAGATATAGAAAATGTTACTCCGAGATACGACCAAAAAGCCTTTGATTTAGAAAAAAATGTAAATTCTTTCGTGAATATCGTTTCCCCAAAAGATTCCAATGATGGAAATGCTCTTTGGGTTCACCAAAAAACATTCTTTAATTTGGGAATATTCGAAACCGGTAAAACTTCCTATAAAAATAACTTTACCGATAATAACGTATATTTGTTTATTATTGAAGGCAAAATACTGATAGACAATCAAATATTATCTTCAAAAGACGCGATGGGAATTTCAAATTTAAACGAATTTGATATTGAAATTTTAGAAAAAGCAAAAATTTTAATCCTCGAAATACCTACCAAATAAATCAATTAATTAAAGGAGCTTAAACAAAAAATGGAAATTAAAGACAATACCTTTTCAAGACAATTTGAAACTATTTTAGACGGTAAATTGATTTCCTTAGAATATTCTTTTCAAGAGAAAAAGATATTTCTAACTAAAATCCACACTCCTGATCATTTCGATAATGAAGATTTTATAAATGATTTTCTGAAAAATATCATGGAAATTGCTTACGAAAGAAAACTGAAGGTAGTTCCAATATTACCAAAAATAGCTGCCTTTTTTAGAAAAAATACTATTTATAAAGACCTACTTCCTCCGGGAATTAAGTTGTAATTGTAGCGTTCAAAAATTCCATTCTCACGCTACCG
The DNA here is from genome assembly GCA_947488545.1 of Bacteroidota bacterium. Taxonomy (GTDB): domain Bacteria; phylum Bacteroidota; class Bacteroidia; order Flavobacteriales; family Flavobacteriaceae; genus Flavobacterium. Next base: position 33,330 of record CANKZE010000010.1, on the reverse strand, counting down.
TCTTCATCTATTTTGGTAAGATTTATTGGATGCAAAGTATTCACTAATTCAGGATTCCAAGGCGTTTTTACTTTTACATAATTCTCAGTAAACCCGTGAATGTAACCTTCTTTATTTTCACTCTCAAACAATACAATTCGATCAGATCCCAATTGGCTTTCGTAAAAAGCCCTGCGTTTTTTTACCGATAATCCACGTAACATTTTACTTCTTTTGGCGCGAACATTGGCAGGGACAACACCTGGCATAGTTGCAGCTTCGGTATTATCACGCTCAGAATAGGTGAATACATGTAAATAGGAAATGTCCATTTCGTTCAAAAAATGATAGGTTTCAAGGAAATGTTCGTCCGTTTCACCAGGAAAACCAACAATAACATCCACTCCAATACAAGCGTGAGGCATCACTTCTCGAATTTTATTTACGCGGTCTGTATAAACTTCTCTCAAGTAACGACGCTTCATTAATTTCAAAATTTCATTACTCCCCGATTGCAACGGAATATGAAAATGCGGAACAAATGTGCGACTTCTAGAAACAAATTCAATCGTTTCATTTTTCAATAAATTAGGCTCAATCGACGAAATTCGCAAGCGCTCAATCCCTTTCACTTTATCCAATTCCTGAACCAATTCTAAAAAGGTATGCTCGTGTTTTTTATTACCAAATTCCCCTTTTCCATAATCTCCAATATTCACTCCAGTCAAAACAATTTCCTTGATGTTTTGCTCTGAAATTTCCTTTGCATTTTTCAAAACATTTTCCAAAGCATCACTTCTAGAAATGCCACGTGCCAAGGGAATTGTACAATACGTACATTTATAATCGCAACCATCTTGAACCTTCAAAAACGCCCGAGTTCTATCACCTATCGAGTAACTTCCAACGTAAAAATCGGCTTCCGAAATCTCACACGAATGCACTTCGCCCATGTCATTTTTGGACAAATCATTAATATAATCGGTGATTTTAAACTTTTCTGTAGCACCCAAAACCAAATCCACACCATCCACATTTGCCAATTCCTCAGGTTTCAATTGCGCATAACAACCTACCGCCGCAACAAATGCTTTATCATTTAATTTCATCGCTTTTCGCACCACCTGCTTGAATTGTTTGTCCGCATTTTCCGTTACAGAACACGTATTTATCACATAAATATCGGCAACTTCTTCAAAATCAACACGGTCAAAACCTTCCTCCGTAAAATTTCTAGCAATCGTAGAAGTCTCCGAAAAATTCAGCTTGCAACCCAAGGTGTAAAAAGCAACTTTTTTTCTTTCTGTCATAATTGTATTTTTTGGGCGAATCCCTCCGGGTCGGGCTATCCGCTGTATCAACGCAAAAAAGCGTGGCATGCCGCTACTATCCCTTTCGCAAACACGGGACAAATTTACACACAATATTCGTTATTATGAAATTCTAACTGGAATCAAAAAAGCCACAACCGAAAAAATCAATTGTGGCTTTAAACTATTTTTAAATATAACTATTCATTTCTCCACTTTTTAGAAACTTCAAAAACGTGTTCTAAAATAGCTTTGTCTTGATCTGAAAATTCAACATGCCTTCTGTACATTACTATTTTTGCAACTTCAAACGCTTTATTTGTTTGATACGTTACAAATCCTGATGCGCCGCCCCAAGAAAAACTAGGGACAAAATTTCTAGGAAAACCACTTCCAAAAATATTAGCATTAACGCCTACAACTGTTCCTGTATTAAACATCGTATTAATACCACATTTACTGTGATCACCCATCATCAATCCGCAAAATTGCAATCCTGTTTTAGCGAAACTTTCGGTTTCAAAACTCCACAATTTCACCTCTTCGTAATTGTTTTTCAAATTGGAATTATTAGAATCGGCACCAATATTACACCATTCCCCCAATACAGAATTTCCTAAAAAACCGTCGTGCCCTTTATTGGAATAACCAAATAAAACAGAATTATTGATCTCGCCTCCTATTCTACAATGCGGACCAACAGTGGTGGCTCCATACACTTTTGTAGCTAATTTTACCTGCGCTTCTTCACACAATGCAAATGGACCACGAATTACAGAACCTTCCATAATTTCGGCATTCTTACCGATATAAATTGGTCCCGTTGAAGCATTTAACGTCACAAATTCCATTTTCGCACCTTCTTCAATAAAAATGTTTTCTGGAGAAATAACATTTATGGTTTTTGAAATAGGCTGTGAAATTCGATCTTCGGTTAAAAGAGCGAAATCTTCCCGAATTGCAGCATCATTTTTGGCAAAAATATCCCAAGTATGTTCCACAGTCAAACAATCACCATCAAACTCTATAATTTCATACTGATCAAAATCTACTTCTTCCTGAGAATCATTGGTAAAAAAAGCAATCACCGCATCACCTTTAAAAACCGCTTGATTGGACTTTAAATTGGTTACAATCGCTACTAAATTTTCATTTGGCAAATAAGAAGCGTTGACCATCACATTCTCCTCTAATTCAACCATTGGATATTTATCAGACAAATATTCTTCGGTTAAAGTAGTGGTAGTTGAACCCAAATACTTTTCCCATTTTTCACGAATTGTCAAAATTCCGATTCTGATATCGGCAACTGGACGCGTATAGGTAAATGGCAAAAGTGCAGTTCTTGCTGGTCCGTCAAAAAGGATATAATTCATTTTGTAAAGGTTCAAAGGTTATAGTTTCAAAGTTACAAAGATAAACAAGAAAAATGAAAAAGTTTTGGGCATAAAAAAACCCCGCAATTGCGAGGCTTTATATAATTTGAACAGCGATAATAATTATTTACCGTGTTTAGCGTATTTAGTTTTAAATTTATCGATACGACCTGCAGTATCAATAAGTTTCGATTTACCTGTGTAAAAAGGGTGAGAAGTTCTAGAAATCTCCATTTTAACAACTGGATATTCAACACCTTCGTGAACGATTGTTTCTCTTGTTTCAGCAGTAGATTTAGTAATAAAAACGTCTTCGTTTGACATGTCTTTAAAAGCAACTAATCTGTAATTTTCTGGGTGTACACCTTTTTTCATCTTAAATCTTTTTTTATTTGTTTCAATTATAAGTTGTTGCGAAGCTTTTCATTTCTAGGAAAAGGTATCAACTCATTATAACTTTTTGTTGTAACTTTATTATTTTGAGTCTGCAAATTTACACTTATTTTTCAATAAACAAACCTATTGCTTCTTTTTTTTTATTTATAAGGAAATTACAAATAGTAACATAGGTAAATTGGGAATTACTATATTTGTAAATTAATTTAAAACAATAGTATTATGATAAACGAGATTATTAAGAAAAATGCCATCACTTTTGGTGTTTTCATGGGAATTGGTTCTGCATTAATTACAACTTTAATTTATGCAATAGACTTAGAATTGTTTACAGCATGGTGGACTGGTTTAGTTAGTGCTGCTTTTTATATTACGATTGCAATTATACTTCTTTCAAAAACTAAAAAAGAATTGAATGGAATTTTTAGCTTCAAAGATGCATTTACAACCTATTTTATTTGCGGGCTTGTTGGAATCGCAATATCTGTAACCTTTAATATAATATTATTTAATTTTATTGATCCTTCGGCAAAAGAAACTATTAAAGAGTTGACAATAAAATACATGATCAGCACATTGCAAAAATTTAACACCCCTACTGAAGCAATTAATGAAGCGGTAAAAAACCTTCAAGAAAACGATCAATTTTCAATAGTAGGTTTATTAAAAGGGTCTTTAACATACATCGTAATTAATTCAATTTTTGGATTAATAATGGCGGCATTTTTCAAAACTAAGCAAACAAATCAAGTATAATAAATAATGAATCTATCCATTATTATTCCACTTCTCAACGAAGAAGAATCATTGCAAGAACTCCATAATTGGATTGTTTCTGTAATGAAATCTAATAATTATTCCTACGAAGTTATTTTCATAGACGATGGTAGCACCGATAAATCATGGGATATTATTGAGCAATTATCATCTGAAAATTCGAATATTAAAGGGATTCGTTTTTTAAGAAATTACGGAAAATCGCAAGCACTTCATGCAGGTTTTGCTAAAGCGCAAGGCGATATCGTAATTACAATGGATGCCGATTTACAAGACAGTCCCGAAGAAATTCCTGGCTTAATAGATATGATTACCAATCAACAATTTGATTTGGTTTCTGGGTGGAAAAAGAAAAGATACGATTCGGTTTTTGCTAAAAATTTACCTTCAAAATTATTCAATTGGGCAGCAAGAAGAACTTCTGGTGTAAAACTAAATGATTTTAATTGCGGATTGAAAGCCTATAAAAATGTGGTGGTAAAAAACATCGAAGTTTCAGGTGAAATGCATCGTTATATTCCCGTATTGGCAAAAAATGCTGGTTTTGGGAAAATTGGCGAAAAGGTGGTTTTGCACCAAGCAAGAAAATACGGTGAAACTAAATTTGGAATGGAACGGTTTATCAATGGGTTTTTAGATTTAATAACCATTTGGTTTCTTTCGCGTTTTGGAAAAAGACCAATGCATTTATTTGGCGCTTTAGGTTCAATTATGTTTTTAATTGGGTTTTTAGCTGCCGGATTTATCGGGTTTTTCAAGTTATACAAATTATACCACGGCATGCCATATGAATTGGTAACTAATAATCCTTGGTTTTACATTTCATTAACCACCATGATTATTGGAACACAATTATTTTTAGCAGGATTTTTAGGTGAAATCATTTTAAGAACAAAGAACAACGAAGAACGATATAAAATTTCAAAAGAATTGAGTTAAACTCATTAAAATAATGGAACTACCTACCAAAATACTAACTGCCGTAAACGAATGGTTAACCCCTATTTTCGACAAACAAACTCACGATGAAATCAAGGAAATGATGACCTCATCTCCTAAAAATTTAGAGGAGAGTTTCTATAAAAATTTGGAATTTGGAACTGGAGGAATGCGCGGAATTATGGGCGTTGGAACCAATAGAATCAATAAATATACTTTGGGGAAAAACACGCAAGGACTTTCAAATTACATGCGAAAAGTATTCCCAAACAAAGATTTAAAAGTGGCGATAGCATTCGATTGCCGTCATAACAGCCAAACTTTAGCAAAAGTAGTTGCTGATGTTTTCTCTGCTAATGGTATAAAAGTTTATTTATTCTCCGACTTACGACCAACACCAGAATTGAGTTTTGCCCTAAAATATTTAGGTTGTCAAGCTGGAATTGTATTAACTGCATCACACAATCCGCCGGAATACAACGGTTACAAAGTGTATTGGGAAGATGGAGGACAACTAGTTCCACCGCAAGATGCTGAAATAATAAATGTAATTGAGGCACTGAAATACGACGAAATAAAATTTGAGGCAAATGAAGATTTAATTGAATATATCGATTCAGAAATTGATGCTGCTTTTATAAAATCATCCATTGAAAACGCAAGTTTCAATACTTCCGCTGCTGCAAAAAGTGATTTGAACATAGTTTTTACCTCTTTACACGGAACTTCAATAAAATCGGTTCCTGATACATTAGCTCAAGCTGGCTATACCAATGTGAATTTGGTAGCCGAACAATCAGAGCCAAATGGTGATTTTCCAACCGTAAAATCTCCAAACCCTGAAGAGCCCGAAGCGTTGAAAATGGCATTGGAATTGGCAGACAAAATTCAAGCAGATATTGTTATTGGAACAGATCCAGATTGCGACAGATTGGGAGTTGCGGTAAGAAACAACGAAGGAAAAATGATGCTTTTAAACGGAAATCAAACAATGGTTTTGATGACTGGATTTTTATTAGAAAAATGGCAAAAAGCAGGCAAAATAACTGGTAATCAATTTGTTGGAACTACAATTGTTTCTACTCCAATGATGATGGAATTAGCTTCAGCTTACGACGTAGAATGCAAAGTTGGCTTAACGGGCTTTAAATGGATTGCAAAAATGATCAATGATTTTCCTGAACTAGAATTCATCGGTGGCGGTGAAGAAAGTTTTGGATTTATGGTTGGAGATGCCGTTCGCGATAAAGATGCCGTTGCTTCTACCCTACTGATCTGCGAAATTGCAGCTATCGCTAAAGCAAATGGAAGTTCGGTATATCAAGAATTATTAAATTTATACGTAGATTTCGGATTTTATAAAGAATTTCTGGTTTCAATTACTAAAAAAGGAATTGAAGGATTAGAAGAAATTAAGCAAATGATGGTTGACATGCGAACCAATCCGTTGAAGGAAATTAATGGTGAACGCATAATTATGATGGAAGATTATCAAACATCAATTGCTACTAATTTATTGACGGGTGAAAAAGAAACGATGTCAATTCCAAAGTCGGATGTATTGATTTATTATACTGATGAAGGTTCGAAAATCGCCGCCAGACCAAGCGGAACAGAACCAAAAATAAAATTTTATGTAAGTGTAAATACCACTTTGGATTCAGTTGATGATTTTAAAGAAGTAAATGCGCAATTAGATACTAAAATCAAGAGGATTTTAGAGGATTTAAAGATTGATTAATGAGTAATTTTAAAAAAATAATTCCCTTTGTACTTCCCTATAAAAAGTACGCCTATTTAAACATTTTTTTTAATGTTTTATATGCACTTTTTGGAACATTATCCTTCATATCATTGATGCCAATGATGGATGTATTATTTGGCCAAACAAAGCAAAATTATGTTGAGCCAACGTACACTGGAATTTATGAATTAAAAAAATACCTTTCTGATTATTCAAGTTACTATTTAACAAATATGACCGACACTTATGGAATTGGTTATACTTTAGGTGTACTGGTAGCGGGAATAATTACTATATTTTTATTAAAAAATCTTTCCGATTATTTAGCCTTATTTTTTATCACTTTTCTAAGAAATGGTGTTCTAAAAGATATTCGAAATGCTATGTATAAGAAGACCCTTGATTTGCCTTTGGCCTTCTTTTCAGAAAAACGAAAAGGAGATACCATTTCGAGAATTGCAGGTGATGTAAATGAAGTTCAAAGTTCCTTTTTATCGATATTGGAGTTGATTGTAAAAGAGCCACTTACTATTCTCTTTACAATAATTGCCATGTTTACCATCAGTGTGAAACTGACGATTTTTGTATTTATTTTTATTCCAATTTCGGGAACGGTAATTTCACTTATTGGAAAAAAATTAAAGAAGCAATCTACAAAAGCCCAAGAAGAACAAGGAATATTCCTTTCTATTATTGAAGAAACCCTTGGCGGATTAAAAGTAGTAAAAGGCTATAATTCCGAAAAGTACTTCGGCAAAGTATTTCAAAATTCTACAGATAATTTTTTTGGATTATCCAATACTATTGGGAATAGACAAAATCTTGCCTCACCCTTGAGTGAATTCATGGGGATTATGGTAATTGCTGTATTATTATGGTTTGGCGGACACATGGTTTTAATTGAACATACTTTAAATGGCGCTGCCTTCATTACCTATATGGGATTGGCATACAATATTTTAACCCCAGCAAAATCAATATCAAAAGCTTCCTATAACATTAAAAGAGGAAATGCAGCTGCTGAACGAATTTTAGAAATATTGGAACAAGAAAATCCAATTGTAAACAAAGAAAATGCAATTGAAAAATCGAGTTTTGATGATAAAATCAATATTGAAAACATCAATTTCAAATATGAAGAGGAATATGTTTTAAAAGACTTTTCATTGGAAGTAAAAAAAGGACAAACGGTCGCTTTAGTTGGTCAATCGGGAAGTGGAAAAAGTACTATTGCTAATTTACTGACTCGTTTTTATGATGTAAATGATGGTAAAATAGAAATTGATTCTGTTGCAATTAAAGACATGAATTTACAATCTTTACGCGGTTTGATGGGATTAGTTACTCAAGATAGTATTTTATTTAATGATACTATAAAAGCAAATATTTCATTAGGCAAATTGGACGCTACCGATGACGAAATTATCGAAGCGTTGAAGATTGCAAATGCCTATGAATTTGTAAAAGAGTTACCAAACGGTATTTATACTAATATTGGCGACAGCGGAAACAAACTTTCAGGTGGTCAAAAACAAAGATTGTCAATTGCACGAGCGGTTTTGAAGAATCCTCCGATTATGATTTTGGATGAAGCCACCTCAGCATTAGATACAGAAAGTGAAAAATTTGTACAAGTTGCATTAGAAAATATGATGCAAAACAGAACGTCGATTGTAATTGCACACCGACTTTCTACCATTCAAAAAGCAGACAAAATTGTGGTTTTACAAAAAGGAAAAATTGTAGAACAAGGAACACACGACGAATTAATTGCCTTAAACGGTACCTATAACAAACTGGTTTCAATGCAGAGTTTTGAGTAAAATAATGTTCATATTAAATTTTATAAATGTTTATCAACGACAAAAATATCAAGCTTCCTGAAGATCAAGACACTATTGTTTGGAAGTATTTGGACTTGTCAAAATTTGTTGATTTATTGCTTTATAGAAAATTATTTCTCTCTCGATCTGATAAATTTGAAGACCAATACGAAGGCACCTTTAGCGAACCTACATTTGAAGAAATTCGAAAATTATCCATCAATAATCCAGCGTTTTTAGATTATTATAAATCACATCGGGAAAATGTGGTGATTAGTAGTTGGCATATAAATGAATATGAATCTTTTGCTATGTGGCAAATTTTCACTCAAAAAAGCGAGGGGTTGGCAATTCAATCTACCGTAGGAAGAATTCAAGAGGCTTTACATTTGGATAAAACCTATGAACAACACATTGGTGAAGTAAATTATATCGATTATAAAAAAGAATATATTCCGTTTGACAATACTTTTTTCCCCTTTTTGTTTAAACGAAAAAGTTTCCAATATGAAAGGGAAATTCGAATTATTACCGACGTTACTTCATTTGATTTAAAAATTGATAACGGTTTGAAAATTGATGTTGATATTAACCAATTGATTGAAAAGATTTACATTCATCCAAAATCCGAAAACTGGTACAAAAATCTAGTAATTGAATTGGTTCAACGATTGGGATTTGATTTTAAAATAGAAAAATCCGACCTTGAAAGTGATATTTTAATTTAGAATTTAGCAGATATCTTAAAGTTGAAAACCCTAGTAGTCATATAATTAGGAATTCCATATTGGTTTTTTGTATAAACGTCACGAACCCAAGTATTGGTGATTGCGTTCATATTATTAAACAAATTGAAAATTTCCATTCCCGCGGATAAATCCTTGAATTTTTTCAGCCAATGACCATTCGGTAAATTCTTGTTGTTATCGGTGAAAACTTTAAAAAATCCGACATCCGCACGACGGTAATCTCTCATTTTATTTTGGTACAAATACGGATCAGCATAAGAAGGCGAACCACCTGGAAGACCAGTATTATAGACCAAATTCATATACAATTTAACACTTGGAAGGTTGGGCATGTAATCTTGGAAAAGAATTCCAAATTTCAAAGTTTGATCGGTAGGTCTAGGAATGAAACCTTTATTATCAATATTTTCTTCTGTTTTTAAATAGCCAAAACTAAACCATGATTCTGTTCCGGGAACAAATTCGCCATTCAAACGAAGATCCAAACCTTGAGCATAAGCAACCGCATTATTATCTGCAGCATATCGAATTCGGACATTATCCAAGGTATACGGATTTACGTTGTTTAATATCTTATAATAGGCTTCTGAAACTAGTTTGAACGGTCTATTCCACATCTTAAAACTATAATCGCTACTTAGTACAAAATGTATGGAATTCTGAGCTTTTACATCAGGAAGTACTGTCCCTGTTGAATTTCTAAGTTCTCTATAGGATGGTGGTTGAACATATAAACCAGTTGAAAATCGAAAAACTATGTCCTTTTCCCAGTCGGGTTTAATAGCAAATTGAGCTCTTGGGCTAAACTCGATTTGACTTTTACCAACTTGATTCGCGACATTTACTTTCCAATGGTGCAATCTAGAGCCTATAGTAAACCAAAAGTCATGATTTCCTAACTTCGTTTTTCTATTTAACTGAACGTAACCCGAAAGTCTATCGATAGTTGAAAAATTTAGAGCTCTAACATTTTGAAATGGCACTAATGGACCAATATAAGGATGATAAGGTTGATCATTTACAGGTAAATTTAAATTCGGTGGATTGATTGAAAACCCAGCAGAATCGATTACTTCCCATTCCACTACTCTATCACGAATATCTTCGCGAGTATATTTGAAACCCCATTCCACTTGATTTTTTTTCAAATCATGAAAACCTTTAACCTCAGCATTAACAATTAAGGCATCCAAATCATTTCGAGCATGATTTAATTGAGTTCCAATTGCCCGACTGAAAGTAACACCTCCAAAGGTTTCAGAGCCAATATTGGTATCAACTTCACCTAAATAATATCCAGCAAAAATGTCAAAATATTCTTGCTCTAAGGTATGATAAGCAGAAGTAATGAATTTTAATGTGAAAGTATCTGACGGCTTGTAAGTTGTTTTAAAAGCTCCAAAAAAAGTGTCGTATTTGTCTTTTTCTTGACCTTCATAATATACTTGCAAAGCAATTGGTTCGTTTATAGTTCCAAAATTTGTTTGTCTAGAAAGAGGTTGGTAGTTGTATTTATTCTGAGAAATATTACCTAAGAAACTCCATTGCCACTTGGTTGAAGCGTTATAAATGATATTCGTTTGAAGATCGGCAAAGGTAGGTCTGAAATTCGTTTCTGTTTGTTGGCTATTAACTAACAAACTATTATCTCTGTAACGAACTCCTGTAATTGCTGACCATTTTTGGTTTTTTGAAACGGCATCAATAGCCAAACTTCCACCGAGTAAACTCGCTTCGGCAGTAATACCAAACTTTGTTGGTCGGCGATACGTAATGTCTAAAACAGACGATAATTTATCACCATATTTAGATTGGAAACCACCAGCCGAAAAATCAACATTTTGAACCAAATCGGTGTTGGTAAAACTCAACCCTTCTTGCTGACCTGAACGAACTAAAAACGGTCGGTAAACTTCAACTTCATTTACGTAAACTAAGTTTTCATCATAATTTCCGCCTCGAACAGCATATTGTGTACTCAATTCATTGTTAGAATAAACCCCCGGTAATGTTTTCAAAATGTTTTCAACTCCTGCATTTGCACCTGGAATTTTTCGAATCATTTCGGGTTCAATCGTAGTAATTCCTTGAACACGTTTTCTGTTTTTTGCAGTAACAATAACCTCGCCCATTTGCTCAGCATTGTCATTCATAGTAACATTAAATTCAAAATCTTCGTTGGCTTTTAATTCTAATGCTGCTGTGGTTTTCTTGAGTGAAATATGAGTAAAAATAAGGGTGATTTTTTTATTTGCTGGCACAGCCAAAGAATAAAAACCATTTGCGTTGGTAATTGTAGATTTCGTTTGGTAAGAAATATTTACGTTTTCGACAGGGTTATTATTTTCATCTAAAATAATTCCTTTTACCCTAGCAAATTGAGCAAAAACAAAATTTCCTATAAATAATAACGCTATTGTAAAAAGAAGGTTTTTGATTTTCAAGAAAATTTATTTTTTTATTTGACTTCTGAAAAATTGTGTTTCAAAGATAGCAGAATTTCCAACATTATCGGTAACAACTACTTTTAAGTTGTTTTGCCCTTCAGCTACAATTCCATCGTCGAAATAGTGAACTATTTTTTTTGTTTTATAATCGTACTCGAATAAAATCCAATTTCCGTTTAAATATCCATCGTATGTTTTTATTCCAGATAACGCATCGGATATTGTAAATTCTATTGATTTTTTATCACTAATCCATTTACCTTCAATGCTTTTAGCAATTTTAATTGTAGGCAAAACTATATCTTTTATCAATGAAAATTTTCCCCAGTTTTTGGTATAAGTTGAAAACGTATTGTCTTTTAATTTGGTATAATTGAAATTAATTTTTTTGTCGTCGATAGACCCGATGAACATTTTCTCTTTGTCCTCTTTAGAAGAAATAGAATCTATAACAGAAATTAAAAAATTAGAATGAACAGGAATATTCTCATTATTTAAAAATAAGGAATTGCCTTTTTCTTCAAAATTCAAATAAAAGTCATCATAAAAAGCACCTTTTGGAACATAAAAAGTCCAATTCCCTTTTTCAAAATTATATTCTTTGTCTGATTTTACTAAAAACTTTGTTTTTTTAACTTTTAAAGTATCGGTTGCTTCATCATTAGAAAATTCAATTGGAATTGTTATGGTTGTTTTATTTGAATATAAATCTGATACTTCGATGCGATAATTTAAGTTGGTACTTTGCGAAACATCAATCTTTCCGTTTTCATTATATTTATTTATAATACTCAACGGAAAAGGAGTTTTCATAAATAATTTTTGAGCTCTTTGACCCGTTTTCTTGTACCTTTCATAGTCAATTAGGGCATTTATATAACGCATTTCATCAAAGGCGTAAGTATCAAATTGATATCCATAAATTGTTTTCCCGTTTAAAAAAGTTTCCACTTTATAAACGCCATTTCTGTCCCATGATAAATCCGACAAATCGTAGGTGTTAATTCCAAAACCTATTGGTCCTTTTGCTAAAATTTTATCGCAATTATAGTTTCCATCTTTTTGTAAAGAAAGATTAATCATAAAGGGATTTTTCGATTTATTTACAACAGAATTTTCATCTAAAGGGTAAACAAATAAATTTGTAATTGCAGGTTTTTGAGTGTCTTTAATATCAACTTCAAGTCCAAAAAAAGCAGGGTTGATTACTTTTTCTGTTTGAGAATTTCTAATTTCAAAATGCAAATGCGGTCCGTCAGAACCTCCCGTATTTCCAGATAGTGCAACGATTTCATTTTTAGAAATCAGAATATCAGTTGGTTTTAAATACAAATCAACTTCATAGGATTTCAATTTATAATGTTCCGCTTTCAAATAAGAATCAATTTTAGGACTTAACGAACTTAAATGTCCGTAAACTGTTGTGAAACCATTTGGATGGGTAATATAAATTGCTTTTCCGTAACCAAAAGTGGAAATTTTTATTCTAGAAACATACCCTTCAGCTGCAGCATGAACATTTAAACCTTCTTTTTTTTGAGTTTTATAATCAAATCCCGCATGAAAATGGTTGGGTCTTAATTCCCCAAAATTTCCCGATAACTGAGTTGGGATTTCTAAAGGTGAAGAAAAATAATCTTTAGGGTAGTTAATTTGCGAAAAAACAGAGGCAGATAAAAGCAAAAATAAGAGGCTGTATTTCATCATAAAGGTTTCTGCTAAATTAAAAAAAGTTTCACATCTAAAAAAGAAAAAGTAATATAAACTACTAAATTTCAAATTATTAAAAAATAATATGGAAATTGGTAAAAAAAATTGCCAAAAATAGCAGATTAATTAAATAGGAATACTAACTTTGTAGATTAAGTAATGATTTAGTTTCAGAATGAGTGAATTTGCAGAAATAATTAAAACTCTAGAAAGTAATATTGAAAAACTCTTTAGTAAAATAGATACTTTAGAGAAAAATAATACTATCTTAAATAGAGAATTAAACAATTCTGCTGAGACTATTAAAACCCAATCTACAGAGATTGAGCTTTTAAAATCGCAATACAATTCAATCAAAATGGCTAACTCGTTGCTTGGCAGTGAAGAAAACAAAAGAGATACGAAGCTAAAAATAAATTCATTAATCCGTGAAATTGATTACTGTATATCGCAGTTATCTGATTAGAAAACTATGGATGAGAAGCTTAAAATTAAATTATCAATTGCAGACAGAGTTTATCCGTTAACGGTAGATATGTCTCAAGAAGAAGGACTAAGAAGTGCTTCCAAGAAGATTGATATTATGATTAAGCAGTTTGAAGAAAATTATGCGGTTCGAGACAAACAAGATGTATTGGCAATGTGCGCCTTACAATTTGCCTCTCAACTTGAACAAAAGCAAATTGACAAGTCAGTCGATAATGTAGAAACTAACGAACGACTTAAGAAAATCAATGAATTATTAGCCAATTATCTCGATAAATAATACGTTCTTAACATAACTAAGATACTGCCTACATTAGTTCCTATTTGGTAAACTCAACACTAACAATTTAGAATGAGCGAATCTTCATTACTATAGCATGTCACCATTGCGTGAAAGCTTGAACAATGAGTTAGCTCAAAACTTGTATTTCCGAGTTTATTCAAGAAATCTAATGTGGGCTTTTTTTATATATAAATTTTACACAAACATGGACAGTACATTAATTATAATTATTTCGGGAATAGTTGGTATTGCAGGAGGTTTTATTCTTGCAAAAGTGATGGAAAAAAGCAGTGTTTCTAGTTTAGTTCAAAATGCTAAAAAGGAAGCCGCTTCGATATTAAAAGACGCAAATTTAGAAGGAGAAAACATCAAAAAAGATAAAATTCTTCAAGCTAAAGAAAGATTTATCGAATTAAAATCGGAACACGAAGAAGTAATTCTAGGACGAGAAAGAAAGGTTGCCGAAGTAGAAAAAAGAATTCGTGATAAAGAATCTCAAGTTTCAAATGAGTTGGCAAAAGCTAAAAAAATCAACGACGATTTTGAGGCAAAAACAGCTGAATACACTTCTAAAATTGAAATTCTAGACAAGAAGCAAATTGAAGTTGATAAAATGCATAAGAGCCAGTTAAACCAATTGGAAGTAATTTCAGGTTTATCTGCGGAAGAAGCAAGCAACCAGTTAATTGAAGGTTTAAAAGCAGAAGCTAAAACCAAGGCGATGGCACAAATTCAAGACACCATTGAAGAAGCCAAGTTAACTGCCCAACAAGAAGCCAAGAAAATTATCATCAATACTATCCAAAGAGTGGGAACAGAAGAAGCAGTAGAAAATTGTGTTTCAGTTTTCAACATTGAATCTGACGATGTAAAAGGTAGAATCATTGGTCGTGAAGGTCGTAACATTAGAGCTTTAGAAGCTGCAACCGGTGTGGAAATTATTGTTGATGACACTCCTGAAGCAATTATTTTGTCTTGTTTTGATCCTGTGAGAAGAGAAATTGCTCGTTTAGCACTTCATAAATTAGTTACCGACGGTAGAATTCACCCAGCGAGAATTGAAGAAGTAGTAGCTAAAACGGCCAAACAAATTGACGACGAGATTATTGAAGTTGGTAAAAGAACCGTAATCGATTTAGGGATTCACGGATTGCACCCAGAACTGATTAAAGTGGTTGGAAGAATGAAATACCGTTCATCTTATGGTCAAAACTTATTACAACACTCAAGAGAAGTTTCAAAGCTTTGCGGAATCATGGCGGCAGAATTAGGATTGAATGTTAAACTAGCAAAAAGAGCCGGTTTATTACACGATATTGGAAAAGTTCCAGATGCAGAAAGCGATTTACCACACGCATTATTAGGGATGCAATGGGCTGAGAAATATGGCGAGAAAGAAGAAGTTTGTAATGCAATTGGAGCGCACCACGACGAAATTGAAATGAAGTCATTATTATCTCCGATTATCCAAGTTTGTGATGCTATTTCTGGAGCACGTCCTGGAGCGAGAAGACAAGTTTTAGATTCCTATATTCAGCGTTTAAAAGACCTTGAAGAAGTTGCTTTCGGATTCAATGGCGTTAAAAATGCTTATGCAATTCAAGCGGGTAGAGAGTTACGTGTAATCGTAGAAAGCGAAAAAGTTTCTGATGATAACGCTGCTACTTTATCATTTGAAATATCACAAAAAATACAAACTGAAATGACTTATCCAGGTCAAGTTAAAGTAACTGTAATTAGAGAAACAAGAGCGGTTAATATCGCAAAATAATTCCATCCTAGCCTTCCCAAAGGAAAGGAATTTATGAAGTTGAAAAATATAAGACTTGCTAATTGGCAAGTCTTTTTTTATGAATTATAATTAAATCCATCTATTTTATTGACTTTTTGGGCGTGCCCTCGTTTAAAACGTTTTATGTAAAGAGTAAATCTATACTAAACTCGGTCGGGTTTTTCGCTTCAAGTCCTCGCCAAGTTCCGCTTTCGCTTCACTTGCCTGTGGGCTTTTCACTTCACCCCCTCACGCAGCTTCAGATTGTAGAAATTAGATTTTAGATTTTTGCAAAACACAAATTTGGTATTAACCAAATCATCAAATTAAACGATTAAACGATTAAACGAATAACCAAATAAACGAATCAATAAATCACTTTCTCGGGTGAAACGTATTCATAATTTCCGACAAATGTTTTCGGTCCAAATGCACATAAATTTCTGTAGTTGTAATGGATTCATGACCGAGCATTAATTGGATCGAACGTAAATCGGCACCATTTTCAAGTAAATGAGTTGCAAAAGAATGGCGAAAAGTATGCGGACTGATAGTTTTATTGAGATCAATTTTTACGGCTAGCTCTTTAATTATTGTAAATATCATAGCTCGCGTCAATTGGCGTCCTCTCCTATTTAAAAACAAAGTGTCTTCATGTCCCTTTTGTATATTTAAATGAGATCTCACATTGTCTTTATAAATTTCAATGTATTTCTGGGTGTAAGAACCAATTGGAACAAATCGTTGCTTGTTCCCTTTTCCCGTAATCTTAATAAAACCTTCCTCAAAGAAAAGGTCTGATATTTTTAGGGTTACCAATTCAGAAACGCGCAATCCACATCCATAAAGTGTTTCGAGCATGGCTCTATTTCTTTCGCCTTCATTAGAACTTAAATCGATTGCTGCGATGAGGCGGTCAATATCAACAATAGATAAGGTATCAGGAAGTTTCCGACCAATTCTTGGAGTTTCAATTAACTCTAAAGGATTATCAGATCTATAATCTTCAAAAATCAAATAAGAAAAAAAACTTTTCAAACCCGAAATTATTCTGGCTTGTGACCTTGCATTTAATTGTTTTGCAATATGATAAATAAATTGCTGTATTGTTTCTTCGCTAATAGTAATTGGCGAAACGGAAATTGAATTTTCATCAAGAAAAAGACACAATCGCTCGATATCAAAAGAATAATTGTCAATTGTGTTTTTTGACATTCCTCTTTCAATTCTCAAATAGGATTGATAACTTTTTATGTAAGTGCTCCAATTCATAGATACAAAGGAAAACTATTTTCATAAAAAAACCACGCTTAAAGCGTGGTTTAATTATAATTTAAATTCTAATTAGAATTTATATCCAAAAGACAATTGAATGTTAGAGTTTTTTGAATTACTTGCTTGACCAGCAACGTCTTTTTCAACATTTGATAAACCCATTGTGTAACGTAAACCTAATGACATAGTTTCATTTAAGTCATAACCAGCACCTAAATTAAAACCAAAATCAGTTGAGTTACAAGTATCTTTTACATCTACTGATGCAAATGTAGCAGACATTAAGAAACCAATTTGAGGACCAGCTTCAATACTGAAAGCATCAGCTACATTATATTTAGCCATAACTGGAATGTTAATGTAATTTAAATTTAATGTTCCGAAATCAGATTTAGAACCTTGTGCAGAATATAATAATTCAGGTTGAATAGCGAATTTATCATTCATTTTGAATTGAGCAAAACCTCCTAAATGGAAAGAAGTAATAGTTTTAGATCCATCAGCTGAATTATTTGACATGTTCAAACCTCCTTTAACACCATATTTAGTGTCTTGTGCATTAGCAAAGCTAAATGCGAATACTGCTAAAGCAGTTAATAATACTTTTTTCATTTTAATTTTTATTTATTGTTAATAATGTTCAAATTTAGAAATTATACATCCTCAATAAACACAAGGATTTTAATAGTTATTAACAATTTTATCAGCAACTTATTAACAATAGCTAACTAATAATCAATGCTTTAAATTAAGATTCTAGTATAAATAAAAAAACCACGCTAAAAGCGTGGTTTGAAATAATGAATTTGAAATTAGAATTTGTAAACTAATCCTAAAGAAAGATTATTCATATCTAATCCAATTGAAGTAGTGCTTACTGCAGATCCTCCATTAGGAGTAACTGATACGTAACGTAAACCAGCGATATCAGCTCTTACTGCAAAGTGACTAGATACGAAATAATTAACTCCATAAGCTAATTGTAATCCCATAGCTTTGTAATCACCTCCGTCAGTTCCAGAACCAAACGCTAATCCTAAAGATACGTTTGTTGAAAATTGGTTTTTAGCGTTAAATACATAAGCACCGCCAACTTGAAAATCAGTTGATTTTACATTACCATTGCTAGCTGTAGAAAATCCAGCTGATAAAGCGATAGCATCAGTTACAAAATAACCAACAGATGGAGCAAAACTAGTTACAGTGTTTGAACCACTTAAAGAAGAGCTTGTGCTGCTGAATGAACCAGAAGCGTAAGTATCACCTTTTGCGAAACCAAAAGATTTAGAATCTTGTGCATTAGCAAAGCTAAATGCAAATACTGCAACAGCAGTTAAAATAATTTTTTTCATTTTTGTTTTGTTTAAAATTAATAATGGTAAAATTATCGATTTTAAGAAATAAGATTTCGTGTATTTTATTTATACTTATCAACAATTTTATCAACAATGCTTGATTTCAAACGATTTAGTAAGCTTTGTTTATTAACAAAATAGCTGAAAGTCCACTAATAACTACTATAATTTCAATTTTATTTTCTAGTTTTAACATTATTAAAACATTTATAATCTTTAAGTTTTCCTATTTTTACTAAAAAAAATGAAAATCATAATTATTAATGGTCCGAATTTAAATTTGTTAGGTAAAAGAGAACCGGAAATTTATGGAAAACAAACATTTGAAGATTATTTTTCAGTATTAAAAAATAAATATCCAAACATAGCGTTGGATTATTTTCAAAGCAATATTGAAGGTGAGTTAATTTCCAAAATTCAAGAAGTTGGTTTTTCCTATGATGGTATAATTTTAAACGCAGCAGCATACACTCATACTTCTATCGGAATTGGTGATGCTGTAAAAGCAATTTCAACAGCAGTAATTGAAGTACATATTTCGAATACTTTCTCCAGAGAAACTTTTCGCCATCAATCCTATATCTCTGCAAATGCAAAAGGAGTAATCATTGGGTTCGGTTTAAAAAGTTACGATTTGGCTCTAGAGTCCTTTTTATAATACATTGATTCTCGTAACAAATTTTAATATAATTCGTCGATAAAATAAAGTAACCACAACCCATGAAAAAATTAACCTATTTATTAGTACTAGTCTGTGTTTCAAGTTTTGCTCAAATTAAAGGAACTGTTTCCGATGAAAAAGGAAATCCGCTACCATTTGTAACTATTTTTTCTTCAAATACCTATAATGGAACTACTTCAAATGATAATGGTATATACGAATTAAACATTAAGTCTATTGGTAAACATACCATAGTATTTCAATACTTGGGTTTCAAGACTCAAAAAATAGCTATTGACATAGAAAAATTACCTTACCAATTGAATGTAAAAATGATTGAGGAAAATTACACTTTAAATGAAGTGGTTATCAATCAAAAAGAAAATCCAGCCAATGCAATTATAAGAAGTGCGATTGCTAGCAAAAAGGAAAATTCAGATAAAACAGCAAAGTTTAAAGCAGATTTTTACTCCAGGGGAATTTTTAAAGTAAAAGATCTTCCGAAGAAAATATTTGGACAAAAAATTGATCTTGGCGAACAAATGGGTGCAAATATCGATTCAACTGGAAGTGGAATTATGTATTTATCAGAGACTGTTTCAAAAATCTCCTATGAAAAACCGAATAACTTAAAAGAGAAAATTATCGCTTCGAAAATCAGCGGTAATAATAACGGTTTTAGTTACAATACTGCAGAATCGTCATTGTATGACTTTTATAACAATACCATAGATTTCAATATTAGCATGATTTCACCGATTGCGAATAATGCTTTCAATTATTACAAATACAAATTAGAAGGTACTTTTTTTGATGAAAACAGACAACAAATTTGTAAAATTAAAGTCATTCCAAAAAGAGATAAGGAACCTGTTTTTGAAGGATGCCTATATATTGTAGACGATAGTTGGGCAATTTACGCAGTTGATTTAGACATCAAAGGATACAGAATGAAGAATGAATTTTTAGAGTCTATGAAATTAAAACAAAACTATAGTTACAATTCAAAAAATAAAATTTGGGCCAAAAATTCTCAAAGTTTATCATTTAGTGCAGGAATATTTGGAATTAAATTCAATGGGAAATTTAATTATGTGTTTAGCAATTACGAATTTATAAATTCATTTGAGAAGAAAACTTTCGGAAATGAAGTACTTAGTTTTGAAGAAAACGCAAATAAAAAAGACACTATCTTTTGGAATAAAAACCGACCAATACCTTTAACCTCAGAAGAATCAATTGATTATCAAAAAAAAGATAGCATTTATTTAATTAGAACTTCAAAAACCTATTTAGATTCAATTGATAAGAAAAATAATAAATTCAAAATTGGTAATTTAATATTTGGATATACTTATAAAAACTCATTCAAAAAAATAAGCTTTGACTACTCGGGGTTAATGGATTTAAGTTCACTTACTTTTAACACTGTTCAGGGTTATAATATGTCAACCGGTTTTAGTTATTATAAGCGAAATGAAGAAAACGGCAAGAGAACAGAAATTAGAACCGACATTAACTACGGTTTTTCGGATGAGAGATTGCGTGTAACTGGTCGATTTTATCATCAATTCAACAATCAAAATTATGCCAATTTATCTATTAATGGTGGGACGAAAGTAGAACAATTTAATAGTAATGAGCCTATTAGCCCATTTATTAATTCAACCAGTACCCTTTTCTTCAAAAGTAATTATATGAAATTGTATAATTTGGAATTTGCAAGAATAAATTATGGTCAAGATATTGCCAATGGAATTAATATTAATGGTAAAGTAGAATACGTACAAAGGAAACCGCTTTTTAATACTACGGATTTTACAATATTAAAAAGTGATTTGCCATATACGTCAAACAATCCACTTGATGAAAATGATAATTTAAACCCAGGATTTGAAAAACATCATTTAGTTAAAATAGGATTAAATGCTCGAATTAATTTTGGAAACAAATACTTTTCACGTCCGGACGGGAAATTCAATTTCAGAAATGAAAAGTATCCTACCCTTTTCTTAGGTTTTGAAAAAGCAGTTGCTGGTAACGATAAAAAGTATGAATTTGAACATTTAAGTACTCGTATTTTCTACGATATAAATATGGGAAATAAAGGAAACCTTGCGATGAATATAAAAGGTGGAAAATTATTTAACGCTACCGATATTGCCTTTATGGATTACAAACATTTCAATGGAAATCAAACTCACATCGGTGGAACAGATCGTTATTTAAATGTCTTTAATTTCATGCCTTATTACACAAATAGCACTAATGATAGCTATTTCGAAGCCCATTTAGAACACAATGACCAAGGGTTTTTTACCAATAAAATTCCACTTATAAACAAATTAAAATCAACTTTAATAATTGGATTCCATCAATTGGCAATTGCAAACAGAAAACCTTATACAGAATATACAATTGGTTTAGACAATTTAGGTTTTGGGAAATTCAAACTATTTAGATTGGATTATATAAGATCTTATCAAAATGGATACATCGGAGACGGCGTTATTTTTGGTTTAAAAATCCTAAACGCATTGGATTAATTTATTTTAAAATAAAAAAAGCGGGTAATTTACCCGCTTTTTTTTATTACATAAGTTATATTAATTCGGTTCAATATGAATTAATACATGGCCTAATTCAATAATATTTTCTCGTAAAGTATCTTTCAATAAATGAGCTATATCATGTCCCTTTGTAACAGTGATATTTCCGTCTACAACTGCATGTAAATCGACGTGAAACTTCATTCCCGATTTACGAATAAAACATTTTTCGGTAGCGATTACACCCTCAACTGTTAAAGATATTTTTCTGATTTCTGCTTCTAAATCTTCATATAAATGTTCGTCCATAATTTCGCCTAAAGCAGGTCTGAAAATAAGATAACTATTATATAAAATAAATCCGGAAGCAAAAAGTGCAGCCCAGTCATCAGCAGATTCATATCCTTTACCTAAAAACAATGCAATTGAAATTCCCAAAAATGCCGCTACAGAAGTAATAGCATCACTTCTATGGTGCCAAGCATCTGCTTTAAGCGAAGAACTATTGGTTTGAATCCCTCTTTTCATTACCAATCGGAAGGAATATTCTTTCCAAATAATTATTGCGCCTAAAACAATTAATGTCCAAGGTTTTGGCAAATCATGTGGAGTACCAATATTGGCTATACTTTCATAGGCAATTATAGTTGCAGAAGTAATTAAGAACCCAACTACTAAAAAAGTGATTAAAGGTTCAACACGACCGTGACCATAAGGGTGATTTGCATCAGCTGGACGATTTGAATATTTTATTCCAAATAAAACTAAAAAAGACGAAAAAATATCGGTAGTCGATTCGATGGCATCCGCTATTAAAGCATAAGAATTCCCAAAAACACCGGCTATTCCTTTTATGATTGCTAAACAAGTGTTCCCAACAATACTAAAATAAGTTGCTTTTACAGCTGTTTGTTCACTCGTTTTCATTACGATTTTTAGGTATTTCCTAAATTAGGCTCTTACGATATTTGCCCCAATTGCTCTCAATCTTTCATCAATTCTTTCGTAACCTCTGTCAATTTGTTCAATATTTTGAATTGTGCTCGTTCCTTTTGCAGAAAGTGCAGCAATTAACAATGAAATTCCGGCACGAATATCTGGTGATGACATGGTTGTTGCTTTCAATTGAGATTGGAAATTGTGTCCCATAACCACCGCTCTGTGTGGATCACAAAGCATAATTTTAGCACCCATGTCAATCAATTTATCAACGAAAAATAATCGGCTTTCAAACATTTTTTGATGAATTAATACATCGCCTTTCGCTTGAGTTGCAACCACTAAAACGATACTCAATAAGTCAGGTGTAAATCCTGGCCAAGGCGCATCGGCAATTGTAAGTATCGATCCGTCGATATCTGTTTTTATTTCATATCCGTCATTATGAGCAGGAATATAGATATCATCACCTCTTTTTTCAAGGGTAATACCCAATTTTCTGAAGGTATTTGGAATAATTCCAAGGTTGTCCCAACTTACATTCTTAATTGTAATTTCACTTCTAGTCATGGCAGCAAGACCAATCCAAGAACCAATTTCAATCATATCTGGAAGAATTGTATGTTCACATCCGCCAAGACTTTCAACCCCTTCAATTGTCAATAAATTTGATCCAACACCAGTAATATTGGCTCCCATTGAATTCAACATTTTGCTCAATTGTTGCAAATAAGGTTCGCAAGCAGCATTATAAACAGTAGTTTTTCCTTTAGCTAAAACAGCGGCCATCAAGATATTAGCAGTTCCAGTTACTGAAGCTTCGTCTAACAACATGTTAGTACCTTGCAAACCGTCTGGAGCTTCAACACCATAAAAATGATCTTCTCTATTGTAGCGGAACTTCGCACCTAAATTGATAAACCCTTCAAAGTGCGTATCTAATCTTCTTCTTCCAATTTTGTCTCCTCCTGGCTTTGGAATATATCCTTTCCCAAAACGAGCTAATAGTGGACCAACAATCATAATTGAACCTCTTAACGAACCTCCTTCTTTTTTGAAAGCTTCGGTTTCTAGGTAGCCAACATTAACTTCGTCAGCTTGAAAAGTGATAGAACTAGGTGAATTTTTTTGAATTTTAACACCTAGATTTCCTAATAAAGTAATTAATTTATTGACATCAATAATGTCTGGAATATTGTTGATAGTGACTTTTTCAGGAGTTAAAAGTACAGCACATAATATTTGTAATGCTTCGTTTTTTGCTCCTTGTGGAGTGATATCCCCTTTTAGTCGAATGCCACCTTCAATTTTAAATGTTCCCATATTTTATTTTAATAAATTTTGAAATAGTTTAATCGTTATAAAATGCTGTTATTTTATAATGGTTTTCTGATTTTATTTTTATGATTTTGATTATTAGATTTACCTGTTTTTGAAATTTTAGGCTTAATTATTGGTCCGGAAGGATTCGTTTTGTTGGAGACTTTCTTATTGGTTCTCATCAAATCCGAAGTGTTTAAAAGCACTTCAGTACTTTGGAGCAAATTAATTTTTCCGCCTGAAAGTTCATATAAATGTTCGAAAATAACGTCGTCTTTCACGGTGTCTTTATTCCAACTCAAATAACACTTTTTCATGTGGTTGGCGATCACTTTCACTAAAGCTGATTTCATTTCACCTTCTTCCCATTTATTAGCAACATCAATCATGTACTTGATATTATTACCATAGAAACGATATTTTGGAAAGTTTTGAGGGTAATTTAATACATCTGGTTTTAGTTGCAATACTTCGCGTGTAGGAATAGGATAAGGAGATTCAACATCCAATTTAAAATCGGACATGATAAATAATTGATCCCATAATTTATGTTGGAAATCCAAAACATCACGTAAATGAGGATTCAAACTTCCCATTACTTGGATGATGTATTTTGCGGCTTTATTTCTTTCGATAGGATCCTCGATTACAGTTGCTTGATCAATCAATTTTTGCAAATGACGACCGTATTCAGGGATAATTAGATGGGGTCTTTCTGAATTGTATTCTAAATTAAATACAACATCATTAGCTACCTCTTTTTGATATTTTGGTTCCATATTTATAGGGAAATTATACCTTCTACAGTTGATACTTCAAGGTATTTGTCTATTATATTTTGTGCATCTTGCATTTGAACGTGAATCGAAATACTGGTGTATTTTCCTGTTTTTGACTGCTTAGTGTCAATTACGGCTCCTATATTATTGAATGCATTTTCAACTTGATCTATTTTATATTGGTCGTTTGGAACTATGAATTTAAACAAGTATTTAGTGGGCCAGGAAGTGTTATTATTCAATTCCAAACGCAATCTTTCATAAAAATCAGTAGTCTTTTTGTCCATCTAAAAATAAAATATAGCAAATATAAGGTAAATATTATGAAATATAAAGTGGTTAAAAATAATAAATGTTCGTTTGAAAAATATCTTTTCAAATACCAATTTCTTTAAGTAAGTTTGTAACCAATTTTTTAGTGGTGCAAAAGAAAATTAAAGTAATTATTGGCGGTCCTGGTACTGGAAAAACATCAATTATCGATGAGCTTAAAGCCCTTGGTTATTGTTGTTATCCAGAGATTTCTCGTGAGGTAACTATGGAAGCCCGAAAACAAGGAATTGATCAATTATTCCTAGAACAACCTTTACTTTTCAGCGAACTATTATTAGAAGGTAGAAAAAAACAATATTTAGAGGCACAAAACGAACCTCATGAAGTAGTTTTTATAGACCGCGGAATCCCTGATGTGTTGGCTTACATGCATTATATTGGTGACTCCTACCCTTCTTTTTTTGATGCTGCTTGTCGCGAAAATATCTATTCAGAAGTCTATATTCTTCCGCCTTGGAAAGAAATTTATGTTAGTGATGAAGCGCGTTATGAAAACTACGAACAGTCGGAATTAATACACAACCACCTTGTTGAAACCTACACTAAATACGGTTATAATTTAATTGAAGTTCCAAAAGATAGCTTAGATAACAGAATTCTTTTTATCTTAGATAAAATTTAAATCAGGAATAACATTATTTTCTGAAATATTTAAGCAAAATAAATGCCGAAAGCGTTAGAAATTCTAAAAAAATACTGGAAACACGATCAGTTTAGATCACTTCAAAAGGAAATTATTGATTCTGTTTTGAGTGGTCAAGATACGTTTGCTTTATTGCCAACAGGTGGCGGAAAATCGATTTGTTTTCAGGTTCCAGCTTTAATGAAAGACGGAATTTGCTTGGTAATTTCTCCATTGGTAGCCCTAATAAAAGATCAAGTTCAAAATTTACAAAGTCGAGATATTAAAGCAATAGCGCTCACTGGCGGATTAAAGTCTGATGAAATATCGGTGCTTTTAGACAATTGCCAATTTGGAAATTACAAATTCATCTACCTTTCACCGGAACGTTTACAAACGGAATGGATTTTAGATCGAATAAAACAATTGCCCATTTCGATGATTGCAATTGATGAAGCACATTGTGTTTCTCAGTGGGGACATGATTTTCGACCTTCCTATTTAAAAATATCCAATTTAAAAACTCATTTTTCAAAAATACCTTTCATAGCATTAACTGCTTCTGCAACAAAAAGAGTGCAAGAAGATGTTATTTTACAATTGGAATTAAAAAATACAGCGCTATTCCAAAAGTCATTCAAAAGAGACAATATTGCCTATTTTGTTACTGAAGCTGAGGATAAACTTTTCAAGATGGAACAAATTTTGAAAAAAAATCCAGAACCTTCAATTATATATGTCCGCAACAGAAAATCATGCTTGGATATTTCTTCCCAGTTACAATCCATGGGGTTTCGCGCTACTTATTACCACGGAGGTTTATCTGCCAAGGAAAAAGAAAAAAATATGGAACTTTGGATGTCGGAAGAGGCGCAAGTAATTGTTGCCACAAATGCATTCGGGATGGGAATTGACAAAGCAAATGTTAAAACTGTAATCCACATTCAACTTCCTGAAAATATAGAAAATTACTACCAAGAAGCAGGTCGCGCTGGAAGAAATGAAGAAAAAGCCTACGCTATTTTATTGACCAGTTCTTACGATAAATTGAACGCTGAAAATCAGTTTATTTCTGTTTTACCTGATAAAGAGTTCTTAAATAACATGTTTGTAAAATTGTGTAATTATTTCCAAATCGCTTATGGTGAAGGAATTGAAGAACAATTTACATTCAATTTAAATCAGTTTTGTAGCAAATATCAATTTCCGATAATTAAAACCTACAATGCATTACAGTTTTTAGACCGTCAAGGAATAGTCACTTTATCGCAAGAATTTTCAGAAAAAGTTACGGTTCAATTTGTAATTCCATCGAAAGAAGTCATTCGATACATGAGTTTGAATACCAAAGAAGAACCAATAATATTAGCATTACTTCGCACTTACTCAGGAATTCATGATGTTCCTGCAGGAATAAATTTGACATTAATTGCTAAAAAAGCAGAAACTACAGAGAACAATGTGAGTTCGTTATTATTGCAATTAAAAGAAAAAGGCATCATCGATTATCACGCTAAAAGTAATGACACCAAAATTATTTTTAATGTAATTCGGGAAGATGAACGCACAATAAATAGCATTTCGAAAAATTTAGAAATTCAAAATAAGCTAAAAAAAGAGCAATTAAATTCTGTTATTGAATATGTAAATGACGAATCCAATTGTAAAAGCAAATTGATATTGAATTATTTTGATGAACAATCAAATGAAAATTGCGGAATTTGCTCCTATTGTATTTCTGAAAACAATAAAGAGATTGGCGCTGAAGATTTGAGAAATCAGATAGTAACTTTATTGAAAATAAAAGCACTAAATTCTAGAGAAATTCAAATTCATATTAATAAGTCATCCGATGCAATTATCTTTGCATTACAAAACTTATTAGAAAGTGGAGAAATAATTATTTCACCAAACAACAGATACACCTTAAAATAGAAATGGATAAATTGAGAATCGTTTTCATGGGAACCCCAGAATTTGCTGTTGGCATTTTGGACACTATAATAAAGAACAACTATGAGGTTGTAGGAGTTATTACAGCAACCGATAAACCTGCGGGTCGTGGCCAAAAGATAAAATATTCTGCGGTAAAAGAATATGCATTAGAAAACAACCTTACTCTTTTACAACCTACGAATTTAAAAGATCCAGCGTTCTTGGAAGAATTAAAGGGTTTAAATGCCAATTTACAAATAATAGTTGCGTTTAGAATGTTGCCGAAATTAGTTTGGGATATGCCGAAATACGGAACATTTAATCTACACGCTTCGTTACTTCCAAATTATCGTGGAGCAGCACCAATCAATTGGGCTATAATCAATGGAGAATCTAAAACTGGTGTTACAACCTTTTATATAGATGACAAAATTGATACCGGTGCAATGATTTTGAGTGCTGAAACACCAATTCATCCAGATGAAAATGCAGGCCAACTTCATGACCGATTAATGATTTTAGGAAGTGAAACAGTTATTGATACATTAAAATTGATTGAGAAAGAAGAAGTTTCACCTACTATCCAAGAAGACAATTCAGAAATTAAAACGGCGTATAAGCTAGATAAAGACAATTGCAAAATCGATTGGAGTAAATCCGGTGCAGAAATTCACAATCAAATACGTGGACTTTCACCCTATCCTGTTGCTTGGTGTTATTTTAAAGACAATAATCAAGAGTGGAATGTGAAGATTTATGAATCGAAAATTAGTATTGAAAATCACACTTATCCTTTAGGTTCGGTTCTAACCACAAAAAAAGAAATAAAAGTGGCTGTTTCAAATGGATTTATCCAAATTTTGAGTTTGCAATTCCCGGGAAAGAAAAAAATGACTGCAACTGAACTTTTAAATGGAATGACATTTTCAGATAAAGCCTTGGTTTTATAGGGTATTAAGGAGTTGATTGTATTAAAAAAAAGGCAATATTTAGCTTCTTTATCAACAAAAATAGTAAGTTATCAACAAAAGAGGTAGATTTTTAAAAAAACGCTTGCACAGTAATGTATTCCTACTAATTTTGTTACTGTAATGAAATTTTTAACCAACATTTAATATCTATTATTATGAACAAATCAGAATTAATTGACGCAATCGCTGCTGACGCAGGAATTACTAAGGCAGCTGCAAAATCAGCTTTAGAATCATTTTTAGGAAATGTAAGTGGTACATTAAAAAAAGGTGGTAGAGTATCTTTAGTAGGATTCGGATCTTGGTCAGTATCTGCAAGAGCAGCTAGAGACGGAAGAAACCCACAAACTGGAGCAACTATCAAAATTGCTGCTAAAAAAGTTGTTAAATTTAAAGCTGGAGCTGAATTAGAATCAGCTGTAAACTAATAATTTACCAAAATAAATTAAAGCCACGCATTGCGTGGCTTTTTTTTTGAATAAATTTGTATAATAATAATCAAAAGATGTCCTCAACTAAAATCATTAAAGGAAATTTACTCATTGCCGAACCTTCTTCGGTTTATGACCAGCCTTTTAATAGATCGATTGTTCTATTGACAGAATACAATGAAGATGGAACTGTAGGATTTATTATTAACAAACCTCTTGATTATTCTATAAACGATTTAATTCCAACAATAATAGCAGAATTTTCAGTGTTTTATGGTGGACCAGTAAGCCCTGAAAATGTCTATTTTATTCATAATGTCCCAGAAATTATTGATGATGGAATTGAAATTTCTCCTGGTTTATTTTGGGGAGGAAATTTCGAAAATACAATTGCCGAAATTAACAACGGAACTATCAAGAAAGACAATATTCGTTTTTTTCTTGGTTATTCAGGTTGGGAAATTGAACAATTAGAAGATGAAATCAGTTTTAAATATTGGGTTGTTGTTGAAAATAAATATCAAAATGATATTCTAAGTAAAGAAGCCAATGATTTTTGGAAAGAGAAAATTCAAGAATTGGGTGGCGATTATTTACTTTGGGCAAACGCACCTGAAAATCCTTTTTGGAATTAAGACAATCTAATTTGGGCGTTCAATAGAGCAACTAACTTAGTTGACAATGTATTTCCAAATTCTTTTTTTCGGTATTTGGTTATCGGTTGAATCCCTTTAATGACATTTGAAATAAATAATTCATCCGCTTTTTGAAGATCAAATGGAGAAATTTCCCCTTCTTCTACTTCTAAACCTTCCATTTTTGATGCTAAATTAAGGACTTGCTTACGCAAAACTCCGTTCAAACAACCTTCCGATAAAGCTGGAGTAATCAATTTTCCATTTAAAACCATAAAAATATTTCCCTGCAATGCCTCAGCAACATTTTTACTTTCATTTAAAAGCAAACAATTGTCAAGATCATTCTCATCAGCATAAATACTTGCGGTTACATTTAAAATTTTGTTGGTCGTTTTTAAAGTAGAAAGCAATTGTTTGGTGATGTAGAAATCTTTATACAAATCAACTTCATAGGGTTTTGAATCGATAGAATACATCTTATTTTCTAGCGGAATACAATTGATTAAGTACGAAACCGAACGCTGAACAGGTAAATAATTACCACCTTCATTTCTATAAACAGTAACTCTAACTCTTGCTGAATCGCTACATCCATTGGCCTTAGCCAAACTTAGAATTTGCTCTTCAAAAAACTCCATAGTAAAATTCATAGGGATTTCCATTCTCACAATTCTCATCGAAGCCATTAATCTAAAGTAGTGATCTTCAAGAAATAGGATTTTTTGATCTACTATTTTCATAGATTCAAAAACGCCATCACCATAAAGAAAGGCGCGATTATTTACCAATAAATTGGTTTCTGAATCAGTAATTGTACCGTTAAAATTTATCATAAAAAAAAGTCACGCTTAGAGCGTGACAAATATAAGTTTAAAATATTGAAAATCTAAACAGAACCAATAACATGTTTTAAATCGGAAATTTGACTTTCCCAAAGTAGTTTTACTTCTTCAAAATCTTCTTCAAAAGCAAAATCTGTCACCATTAAAGAAACGTCTTTAGTGATTTCGTCTTCTAGAATTCGTAATTCAAAAAAGTAATCGGTGTCTTTATTGTCTTCGTCAATCCAACGGAATTTTACTCTTTCATCCGATTTTCTGGCGGTTAACCTTGCTTTTTCTTCAGAACCATCCCAAATAAAAGTAAAAAACTCACCACGCGAATTTACATTATCAGCGAACCATTCAGAAAGTCCTGAGGGAGTTGAAATATATTGATACAATAATTGAGGTGAAGAATTCAATTGAAATTCTAATTCGTATTTTACTTTTGTATTCATGACTTGCTGAAAAATTTTTGTGAAATATATAGATTAAATAACTAATAAAAAAGCAAATTAAAATATATTTTATTTTCTTCAATATATATTTGCAACATCTGATTTATGTTTTATATTTGCACCCGCATTGATAGATGCAAATAACCGAAAAATGGCGAGGTAGCTCAGTCGGTTAGAGCGCAGGATTCATAACCCTGAGGTCGAGAGTTCAAATCTCTCTCTCGCTACAAAAAAAACCCTTAATTATCAATAGTTAAGGGTTTTTTTACGGGTTATTGTCAAAAATAATAAAAACATAGAGTAAGGAATTGGAGTAAGGAATTTTTATGATTTTATATCCTTTTTCAATAAAATTAAAATAAAAAATCCCCTAACGGGGATTAATTATAAATAATATTTTACAAATTAATTACCCCAATAACCACAAAATGGACTTATTGTAACTGTTAAAGTTCTTCTTGTAAAATTCAAACTACCATCGGTTGCAGTAACTTCTACTATATAGCTATTATAGGGTATAGTATCCTGCGGATTATCATAATCTGGAGGACTTATGAATGATAAAACTCCTGTATTTGAATTTATAGTAAATAAATTTGCATCGCTTCCTCCAGTGATACTCCATGTTACATTCTCGTTTGCAGTAAAAGTGGTAACAGTAGTTATATTATCTGATATTTTTATTGCACTAGTAGCCAAGTTGTTTTGTGTAATTGGGTGTGTAATTATAGGCGAAGTTACATCTCCATTATTTATTGCTATTGTAAAAGTAAAATTATTGTTTATACTTGTACATCCAATTGCATTTGTAACAGTAAGCGTACCAGTATAAGTTGCAGTATTTGCTCCAGCAGGAACATTAATATTTATAGGACTACTTGATAAATTTGCATTGGTTACAGTTGCAAAACTATTAATTGGATTTGCATTCCATGTAATACTATAAGTGGTTGGATTCCCGGTTGTATTACTATAGGAAATGGTTGTAGTTTGACTATTTGCATCATATGTTACGGTATTTGCACTATTTGATAATGAAACTGATGGTAACGCATTTATGGTTATAGCACCCGAAACAGTACTAGGCGAAACACAACCTGCTGAATTGGTCACTACAACATAATAATAAGTAGTTCCTACTTGATTCGTTGGCGGAGTATAACTTCCGGAGGTTGCATTTGCAATTAAGGTTCCGCCAGTATTACTAGAAGTGGTATTGCTATACCATTGAAATGTCAATCCTGTGCCTCCATTTAGGCTCGATGTAAGCGAAGATGCCGATCCATTTAAACAAATAGATTGAGCTAATGCAGAAATAGAATTGTTAGTGATTATTCCTGTAACAAAATTTGAAGTGGTACCTGTTAATGCCATATTGTTAAAACTACCACTAACATTATTTGATGAGCTATCTGTTACTGAACTAAGCCCTGTATTATTTTCATTTGCAGTTCCTTGGTTGAATTTGAAATATGACAATAATCCGTTTTCTGAACCTGATAATTCTGAATTCATAAATTGCTGAATTTCTTCTTGTGTTCTTGCTGTACTCCATACCCTTGCTTCGTCCATACTTCCGTTCCAATATCCATTGTATCCATTGCCATAAAATAGTTTGTTCGCAAGATTTTGAAATTGAATACCTCCTGTGTAAGAATCAACTAAAGTGCCGTTTAGGTATAATTTATATATTGTTCCATCATAAGTCAAGGCAATGTGATTCCAACTACCAATAGAAATAGTTGTGCTTAAATTATAACCAGAATTTACATATCCGCGAAGTGTGGTTCCTGATTGCTGTATAAGAACCATTGGGTTTCCGGAACTTGTTTGGTGGGCCCATTGAAAAATTCCTTTTTGATTTTGATTATTTAGCGGCTTTACATACATTTCAACCGTAAAATTTGTTAATGTTGTTCCTGAAACGGTACTCTCAACAAAATCATTACTTCCATCAAAATTTAAAGCATTTGAAGTAACAGTAGGAAGATTGTTAACCGTTGCAGTTCCAGTAGCAACAGTTTGAGTTGCAGCATTAGTGGATGTACAGCTAATATTGCCAGAAACACCGTTTGAAGCATCACTCTTCAATCGTACATAAATAGTTGTAGCACCAACTGTGGAGGCGGTTTGGGTTAACGTAATTGAACCTGAAAATGTACCCCCTGAGGTTAATGAAATTTCATATCCAGTAGGCGCTGTTACCACAATATCGGCAACTAAATCTATTCCAGAAACTGAAAAACTTTGTTCCGAAGAAACAGAACCTAAACAGCTACTGAAAGCAGTAAGTGTTCCAGAAGTAGTTATAGTAGGGATTGCATTTACTGTTAATGTGGCTGTAGTGCTTCCTGAACTATAATTCCCATTTGCCGCTTGCGTGGCAGTAATTGTTGATGTTCCTGCGGCTAGAATTGTTACAGTAGTTCCACTAATGGTAGCCACAGAAGTAT